>JANMJF010000274.1:0-2866 GCA_031371245.1 Pseudomonadota bacterium
GGAAGAATCAGCGTCTGGCTGCGGTCGGGCCCTATGCACTGGTGCGCAATCCGCTCTATCTCGGCTCCTTGCTGGCGACGCTGGGCGTGGGCCTGGTCACCGCCAGCCTGACACTGAGCACCGTGCTGTTCGGTTTCATCATGGCCTATTACAGCCGCACGGTGGCGCGCGAAGAGGCCTATCTCGAACAGCAATTCGGCGCGGAATATCTCGCCTACCAGCGTGCCGTACCACGCTGGTTGCCGCCGGCTGGTGCGCGCCTGGTGTCGCCGCCGGAAGTCACCGCCAAGCCGCGTTATGTCTTGAACGGCATACGCGACATCACCCTGGTCATCCTCGCCTATCCGCTGTGCGAACTGGTGCGGATCGCGCACTTGTGCGGCTGGCTGCCGAGTTTTTATCGGCTGTGGTAGAGCGTGCGTCGCTTGCGTGACGACGACAAATAAGCATCAAACCAAGGAGCATCCATCGTGTCAGCCAACATCCTGCCCGCCGCTACCCAACTCGACTACGTCAGTATCGCGGCAGCCCGTGAGATGAGCGGTCTGCGCCTGGTGCTCGGCCAATACACCATCCCCGGCCCGTGGCGCGAAGCCTGCAAGGGCCTGTTCCACGTCAAGGGCATTGCCTACACCCGGGTCGTGACCGCCGATGCCGGCAAATCCGATCTGGCTATCGGCATGGACGGTTCCCAGACCGAATTGATTGCCTGGACCGGCCAGCCCAGCGCTCCGGTCGCCATCTGGAACGACGAACGCCCGCGTTCGAGCTGGATAGATCAGCTCAATCTCGCCGAGCGCCTCAACCCTGAACCGCCGCTGCTGCCATCCACTATTTCCGATCGCATTGTGATGTTCGGACTCATCAACGAACTGGCCGGCGAAAACGGCATCGCCTGGCAAAAGCGCTTGTTGATGGTGCACGGCCCCTTGTCGACCCTGGCGCCAGGTGCCGAAGGTCGCGCCTTCTTTGAACATCTCGGCGCCAAATACGGCTACACACCAGCCGCAGCCGCGGCCGCCGCGCGCCGCATCGTCGAGATCCTGGATACTTTCGATGCCCGGCTCGCCAGCCAGAAACGTGCCGGCCGCCAATACCTGGTCGGCGATCGTTTTTCGGCGGTGGATATCTACTGGGCGACCTTCTGCGGTCTTATCGACCCGATGCCAGTCGAGCGCTGCCCGATGGCGACATCCTTTCGCGGCGGCGCCTATGGCAATGACAACGCCGACGTGGCACGTGCCCTGACCCCGGCCCTGCTCGCCCATCGCGATAAGGTCTATGAGCAACACCTCGAACTGCCGATCGTGTTCTAGCCGCACGTTCTTGATGCGGCCACGAACGTCGGCCGGTGGCCGGGGTCACAGCTGATGTCGAGGTGTCGGCCTGGCCCGACACAGGCCACCACAGCAGGGCTGGACTGCTCCAGGAAGTGCTCCAGCGGCCGCTACGACCGTCTTCGCCCGGAACCTGAACTTAACGGATTCTTAATCCAAATTTGTGTATCCTGCGCGCCATTTCACCCAACACGCTCCGCACCACGCATGCCACCAGTGACGCTAGTTTCCAACGGTCTTGTGTTGCCCGATTCCATTGAATACGTAGGCCCCCTGCGCCCTTCACCTTTGCGCGCCCTGAGCGATGGCAGTGCATGCGCCGAGCTCGCTGCCCATGGTTATGTGTACTTGCGTGGACTACTGCCGCGCGAACAGGTGTTGGCGATGCGCGAGCGCTATTTCGCGCGTTTTCCGGCGAGCTTTGTGCAACAGGGCGACCGCCGCCGTGCGGCCTTCGCGGGCGAAGTACCGCCGGGACTGCCGCCCCATGGCACCCGTGGCCATCCCGCTTACGACTTCGTGCGTCTGCCCGAATTCAGCGAATTTGCTGAGGATGCGCTGCTGCGTGGCGCGGCGGAAGCGGCTCTTGGCGGGCCCGCCGAACGCCTGCGGCGCACGCCCATCCGTCACTTCGTCCCGGGCCGGGCGGTCTCGTCCCGCGCCCACATCGACGGCACCTATGTGCAAGCCAATGCCTGCGATATCGTCACGCTGTGGGTACCGCTCGGCGATTGCCCGATCGAAAGCGGTGGATTGGTCTACCTCGAAGATTCCCATCTGGAAGACAGCATTTCTCAACGCACACGCGAGCTGGCGCCCCACGACCGTCCGAGCGATCGCCGCCCGCTTACCCATGATCTGAAATGGATGTCCGAACACACCCGTCGGCGCTGGCTGATCACCGACTACGCGGCCGGTGATGTGGTTATCCACTCACCGCTGATCGTGCACGCCTCGCTCGATTGCCGTCGTGAAGAAATGCGCCTGTCGACCGACATCCGCTACCGCCGCCAAGGCAGCCACTACGATCCACGCTGGCGCGGCGACTGGGCGGCGGACGACACTTTCTAAGACCCTGCTGAAAACGCCCAGCCCGCCTGCCGACGGCGGGCGCGATTGCTTTGCGGGTGGGTAGGTTCTACCGTTACGCGCCCCTGCGGTGGAACCCATATGACTGGTCTGTCCGTGCTCTCATTAGCGCTGCTCCTGCCTGTCATGAGCGGCTCCGTCTTCAGCCTGCTGACGGTCCTGACCGCGTGGCGCTTTTATACGCGGCCAGCGCCGCTGCTCGCGACCGCGCTGCCGCCGGTAACGGTGCTGAAACCGATCTATGGCCTCGACCGCGATCTGGAAAGCGGCCTGTTGAGTTTCTGCACCCAGGACTATCCGGACTTTCAGCTGGTGATGTCCCTGCAGCGGCATGACGATCCGGCCCTGCCGCTGCTGCGCAGACTCGCGGCGCAATATCCCCAGCGCGTGACGGTGGTCATCGCCGAGAGCCCGCCCAGCGTCAACGGCAAAGTGCAGAA
>JANMJF010000332.1:0-8452 GCA_031371245.1 Pseudomonadota bacterium
ATCACCCTCATGAAGGGCCAGCCGCTGGCCTACAACAAGGACAATCAGGAAGACAAAGAGCCCTTGTTCGATACCCTCGACACCTTGCATGCCTGCCTCCGCGCGTTCGCCGATCTGGTGCCGACCTTGAAGGTCGACCGCGCCCGCATGCGCGCAGCGGCGGCGCGCGGCTATATCGCCGCCACCGATCTGGCTGATCATCTGGTGCGCCTCGGCCGGCCGTTTCGCGACGCGCATGGGGTAGTTGGCGCGGCGGTCGGTCTGGCGATCGCGCGTGGCTGCGAGTTGCAGGATCTGCCACTTGAGGACTATCAGAAGCTCGACGCCGCGCTCGACGAATCGGTTTATCGAGTGCTCGATATGGATCACTGCCTGGCCGCGCGCGACCACTTCGGTGGCACGGCACCGCGCCAGGTGCGCGCCGCCTGTGGCCGTGCACGCGCGCGCATCGCCCAGGTGCTGGCACCGTCCAAGGCCGCAGGCGCTGCCGATGAAGGTGCTTAAAACGCTGCTGCTTATCGTGCTCGCGCTGGTGGCCCTGGTGGTCGCCGGCGCCGGTATCTTTCTCGCCACCTTCGACGTTAATGACTACAAAGATCAACTCATCGCGCGGGTGAAGGCCGACACCGGTCGCGAACTCGTGCTCAACGGTCCGCTCGAACTCGCACTGTGGCCGAAGGTGAGACTCAAGGCCGGGCCACTCACGCTCGCCAACGCCGCAGGCTTCGGTGACGAACCGATGTTCAGCGCCGAGCAGCTTCAAGTGGCGGTCGCGACCGGTCCGTTGTTGCGCAAGCGCGTCGAAATGGACACCGTCGTGCTGCACGGCGTGAGGGTCAATCTCGCGCGCAATGCCGCAGGCGTGGGCAATTGGGCCGATCTCCTCGGCCCCAACGCCAGCGGCCAGAGTACTCAGCCCAAGCGCGGTGGTGGTGGTCAAATGGTCGCGCTGATCCTCGGTGGCGTCGACATCACCGACGGTCGTTTCACCTGGCACGATGCGCTGAGCGGCCAACAGATGAGTCTGACCAAGATCACCGCCAGCACTGGCGCGCTCCGCTTCGGCAAGCCTATCGATCTGAAGATCTCGACCACCGCGCGGGCCAATCAACCGGCGCTCGACGCCGACATCAATCTGACTGGCACGCTGAACTACAACGTCGATGACAAACATTACGTACTCGCGCCGCTAGTGCTGGTGGCTGATCTACGTGGCGCACAACTGCCCGGCGGCACGGCGAAGTTGGAACTCGACGCCGGGCTCGATGTGGATTTGAACGCCAAAACCGCCAAATTGAGCGGGTTCAAGCTCGACGGTCTCGGCACCAGTGTCAGTGGCGAGTTCAGTGCGCACAACATCGAAGACGCCCAGCCGAGCGCGACCGGCCAGCTGGTAATCAAGGGGTCAGATCTCGCGCAGCTCTTCAATGCTTTTGCCTTGCCGGCCGGCAAGCAGCTGGCCGGTGTGGCCGAGCGCAGTTTCAATTTCACTACCGCCTTTGACGCCGATATGGATAGCGGTGACGTCAAGGTCACGCAACTCGAGGGCAAGCTGCTCGGCGCGCAGTTGAACGGTGCTTTCACGGCCAGCAAGGCCAACACCGACAAGCCGACGGCGAAGGGCGAAGTCACAGCCAGCGGTGCGGATTTTCCTGCCGTGCTGGCGGTAGCGGCCGCGCTGCAGGGCAAGGATTCCGCACTCGCGGCGATGGCGCAATCGCTGGCCAGGGAAAGCAACAAGCACTTCAGCTTTGAAATCGGCTTCGACGCAGATCTCGCTAGCGGCCGGGTCGCACTCACCAAGCTCGCCGCCGATGTTGTCGGTTTGACACTACGCGGCGCGCTGCATAGCGAAGGCGTGGATCTGAGCAAGCGCCAGGGCCAGGTGGAGGGCAAACTGACCATCGAGAGCGCCGGCCCCGGGCCACTGCTGCGCGCCGTCGGCCAGGGCGAGATGGCGCGCGCGGTGCAAAACATCAAGCTCGATACCGGTGTGCAGGGTAGCCTGGACGATCTGCGTTTGAGCCCCTTGTCGCTGATCGCACGGGTGACCAGCCCCGAGCTGGCGCAGCCGGTCGATGTCGAGATCACCGCCGAGTCGGCCCACGCCAACCTCAAGGCCGAGACTGCCAGCATCAAGCGCCTGACGGTGACCGGCCTCGGCCTCAATGCACAAGCCGACATCGAGGCCGAGCAGCTAATGAGCAAGCCCGTCTACACCGGCAGCTTGACGATACCGAGCTTCAATCCCCGCCAGCTGCTCAAGACCTTGCACAAACCGATGCCGAAGACGGCCGATGTCCAGGCCTTGAGCGCGCTGGCCGTCAGTACGCGCTTTGCCGGCAGCACGTCGGGCATCAAACTGGGCGCGCTGCAAGTGAAGCTCGATGACACGCATATGCAAGGCGACATCGATGTCGCCGCGTTCACCGGCCCGCAGTTGAGCTTCACACTTGCCGTTGATGCCATCGATGCCGATCGTTATCTCGCAGCGCCGGCGCAAGGTGACAGCAAGACCATCGTCACACCCGATGCAGCGGTCGCCGGCGCTGCCAATGCCCTGCCGGTCGAACAACTGCGCACGCTTAAGGCCAAGGGTGCGTTGACGCTCGCTGCGCTGACCATGTCTGGCGCAAAGATGAAAAACGTCAAGTTTGCGCTCGACGCTGCCCAGGGCCTGGTCAAACTTGAGCCGCTCGCTGCCCACCTCTACCAGGGTAGCTATGGCGGCGGCGTGGTGCTGGATGCGCGTGGCGAGCCGGCTCGGCTGGCACTCAAGACGCAGCTCGATAAAGTCCAGATCGAAACGCTACTGAAAGACACCACCAATAACGACAGCCTGTCGGGTGCGGTCAGCTTCGACGCCGCGTTTGAGGCCAGCGGGGGCGATGCAGCGCAAGTGAAACAGACCTTGGATGGCGCCGGCCGCTTCGGCATCGCCGCTGGCGTGTTTCGTGGGGTCGACGCGGTGGCAATACTGCGCGCGGTCGAACAGATCATTGAATGTCGGTGCGTGGTGCCCGTACCGCAAGGCGGACAGACTCAGTTTAAAAGCCTGGCCGGCACGCTGACGGTTAAAAACGGCGTCGTGCGCAACGAAGACCTGCGTTTGAATGGCGAAGGCTTCACCATCAAGGGCCGCGGCATGCTGGTCAATCTCAACGACAAGACCATCAAGTACGACTTGCAGCTCGCGGTCGCCGAGCAGCGCAGCAACAGTGCGGGCAAGGTTTACAAACTCGGCGGTTACGACGTGCCCATCGCCTGTCGCGGGCGCGTTGACCGTCCGTCTTGCCTGCCCGACTTCGGCCACATCCTCGGCGCGGTGGCGAAAGACGCCGCCAAGAAGAAAATCGAAAAAGCGCTCGGCAAGCAACTCAAAGGCGTTCTCGACGACAAGCACGGCGAGACACTCAAGAACCTGCTTAAGTTCTGACGGCGCGACTGTCGTTCGAGATCTGCAATGCCCCTCTTAATCTGCGTCCTTGCACTGCTGTTCATGCTCGGCCCGCCGTGCTGTCCAGCGGTCGCTGCCGCCGAGACCGAGCGCGCCGAGATCAGCTTTGAAGGTCGCACCTATCAATACATCTTCATCGCCCGTATGAAGGGCGATATCAACGCGGTGCACGCGGTGGTCACCGACTACGATCACATGCAGCGCATCAACGACGACATCGTCGAAAGCCGCGTGCTTGCGCGTTACGACAATGGCGAATTGAAACGCCTGCTGAGACTGCGCCACTGCATCCTGGTGTTTTGTTTCGACATGGATTTTGTCGAGCGCGTACGCGAGTCGCCGGGCCACATCATCACCATCGTGGTGCCGGAAGAAAGCACTTTTCTCGACGGCACAGCAAACTGGCAGTTACAAGCACTGGACGGCGGCTACACCCGTATCAGTGTGAGTGCGCGCCAGACGCCACGCTTCTGGATCCCGCCGGTGCTGGGGCCGATGATCTTGAAACGCGTGTTCATGCAGGAAGTGGCCGAGACCTGCGCCAATATCGAACGCATCGTCAACGCTGGTGCTAGCCGTGGCTGAGCGCAGCTTCAGCGCGCGTCTTATCGACTGGTATGGGCGCTATGGTCGTCATGACCTGCCGTGGCAGGTGGCGCGCACACCCTACCGCGTGTGGCTGTCGGAGATCATGCTGCAGCAGACCCAGGTCGCGACTGTCATTCCCTACTTTGAGCGCTTCATTACACGCTGCCCCGAGGTACGGGCGCTGGCGGCGGCGGCGCCCGACGAAGTGCTGCATCTATGGTCGGGGCTCGGTTATTACAGTCGCGCGCGCAATCTACATCGCTGCGCGCAATTGCTGATGGCGCGTCATGGCGGTGAATTGCCGCGCGATCTCGACGCCCTCGTCGCCCTGCCCGGCATCGGCCGCTCAACCGCAGCCGCCATTCTGGCCCAGGCCTATGACCTGCCCCACGCAATTCTAGATGGCAATGTGAAGCGCGTGCTGGCGCGCTATCACGCCATTGAAGGCTGGCCGGGCGAAGCGACGGTCGAGAAACAATTGTGGCGCTTAAGCGCGCAGCATCTGCCGGTCGCGAGCGCGCGCGACTATACCCAGGCCATCATGGATCTTGGTGCGACACTGTGTAGGCGCAGCCGGCCGCGCTGTGGCGATTGCCCAGTGGCTAGCACTTGTGTCGCTCATCAAAGCGCGCGTGTGGCTGACTTCCCTGGTGCGCGTCCCAAGCGCGTACTGCCCCGACGCAACACCTGTTTCCTGATCATCGAAAACGCGGCGGGACAGGTGCTGTTGGAACGACGGCCACCGAGCGGCATCTGGGGTGGGCTGTGGTGTTTCCCTGAAGTCGACGATGAAGACACGCTAGTTGCGCGCCTGGCCGCATTGGGTTTGCGCAATGGCCGCATCCAACAGCGGCTGGCAGTCATCGCCCACAGCTTCACTCATTTTCATCTCGACATAGCGCCGCTGCGCATCGCCGCCGACGCACAGGCTCTTGAGGTACGTGACGACGCTGCGCTACGCTGGTATTCACCCGCCGATTCGACAAAAATTGGTCTATCTGCACCCGTCGCGCGACTGCTGGCAAGCCTGCGCTGACCACCAACCCAAAGGCTCACCATGTCTAATACTGTTCACTGCATCAAGCTCGACCGCGAAGAGGAAGCGCTCAAGGCGCAACCCTACCCGGGCGAACTCGGTAAACGCATTCTGGCCAACGTCTCCAAACCCGGCTGGCAGATGTGGCTGGCGCATCAGACCATGCTCATCAACGAAAACCGTCTAACCCCTATCGATCCCAAAGACCGTGCCTTCCTGGTCGCTGAGATGGAAAAATTCTTCTTCGGTGACGGCTCCGCGCCGCCGGAAGGATTCGTCCCACCGAAAGATTGAGCACTACGGCTGCGTCGTAGGTGCGAAAATTTCGCACCTACACAGCCGCGATCAATACGCCACCGAAAACGATCAAACCGATCCCCGGCAAGCACGTCACCCATTTGCCACCGGGTAATACACGCTCGGCCAGAATGAATACTGCCAGCGCCGCCATGGTCGCGACGCTCATCGCGCCGCCAGCGAACATCAAACCCATCAACATCCAGCAGCAGCCGATACAGTAAGTGCCGTGGCGCAGGCCCATGGTGATGGCGCCCCAGCGGCCAGCACGCCAGTGGGCGAGCAAGAAGCCCAGCGGTCCGCGACAATGCGCCAGACAAGCGGCTTTGAACGGTGTCAGCTGCCAGAGGCCAGCGGCGATCAGAATGCCACCGGCTAGTTGATGGGAAGCGGCGAGGCGAGGTCCATGCAGATAACCTTGACCATGCAGCCACCATTGTGCGAGCGCAGCCAGCACTGCGAATACGCTCCAACTCGCCAGATAGGCACTCGCGAATAACACAGCGTCGTGCTTGCCACCGGGCCCGCGATCGAGCCCGCGAAACACCAGCAGCATCGGCAACGCAGCAGGCGTCATCATCGCCATCATCATCACCAGCCACATAGTCGCGCTGGCAAGCAGATAAGCCGGGCTGTCGCCGGGCGCCATCATCGCGCGCATGAGGCCCATGAGCAGCCCCTCGCCGCGCATGCTGGCCATGGCCTGTTCGGCGGCGTAAAGCCATGCCCAGCCGAGCGCCGCCACGCCCAGCAGGGCAGCGATCGCGAGGCGGAATTGGATGTTGTGGAAACTCGCGCCGCGAGCCGGATTGCTCACGACACGATGAGCACGAGATAGCAGACAGCGCGCCTCAGGCGGCGGCCTGACCCTGCCAATCGAAGGGCGAAAAATGGCCATTGGTGCGGCCCGAGGAGTCGCGCCACACGATGCCGAAGGCATCGATGACATTGCGCACCGCAGTGGCCAGATTGAGACGCTTGTTGACCGGGTGGGCGGTGTTGTCGATGGCGATGCACTGGCCCGGCGCCGTCAAGCTGGCGACGCCCGTCAGCGCCTGGTCGAGCAGGCCGCCGATGCGCACATGCTGGGAATTACCGTCGCGCTCGTAGTCGATGAGATGCCGTTCGACGCCACGGAAATCCGAGATCAAGGGCGCGAACATCGCCAACGGCCCGTTGCCCGCCGCACTCGCGATGGTGCCGACAGCAGCCGCCTGCACATCACTCGCCCGTGTATCGATGACCAGCCCGCCTATCCAGTTACCGGAGGACATCACCGCCTCGGACTGGGCAAACATCGTAAAGCGCACCCCGTCCAGCACCACATCGCCGAAATGCCCTGCGGTGATCTCGAAAGTCAGTGCCACCTTGCAGAATTCGTGAGTGGCCGGCAATGCCATGTTCTTGACGATGCAGGGACACAGATAATCGCAGCTGCAGGCTTCCATGTACTCGCCCTTGACCGCCCAGGTTGTAGCCATCGTATTGTCCTCATAATTTTCATCAGTGTAGACCCTCGCGCCAATCTAGGCCGCGCCCGCTAGCAGGGTCAAGGACCACACCCCTTGCGGGTTGACTAGATGCCGCCCAGCCTATTTAATGCCGCCCTTCGCGCCCCGCGCGCGGTAGTCGAGTGCCCACAGTTCTTCGCTTACGCATTCGCCCACCGCCTCATCCTTGGCCGAGTAGCTCAGTTGGTAGAGCAGAGGACTGAAAATCCTTGTGTCGGTGGTTCAATTCCACCCTCGGCCACCACAATCAAAGTGTTGCCACCGATAGAATCATCCGCCTATTTGTATGCGTGAGTTTCAGCTCACGCTGAGTTGGCGCAGGATCACCAAGTCCTGCCTCACACCATTTCTATCGCACACACTGTTGGCCGCTTCGATCAAATGAGAAAGCTCGGCGGCGCAGTAGTGCGTGGTGATGCGCCCGGCACGATGGCCGAGCAGATCTTGCCGATCTTCAAAGCTCACACTGGCCGCGCGTAAGCGCCGTCCAAAGGTGTGCTTCAAATCGTGCACCCGCACCTGCGGTAATCCCACCGCGCTCCTCGCCAATTAAATGTCTGTGGATTGCGCAATTCTTAAAGCCAGATCGACCGTAGATCACCATTCAGATTCTGGGACCGCTTACTAACGATTCAGATATTTATCGATGTTGGAGTGGGCTCCGGTTCGTGATTTTTTACCTTAGTTGGAACGCGGATCTGGGAACTCTCGAAGCGAGGCGAGCAATGCAATCGGAACCGCCCGCATGAGTCAAGTTACAGAAACCATCCTACGGTTGCCATGGACCGAGGGTTCGACACTTACTGATGTCGCCGTGATTTTCCGAGCTCGGAGTTAGGGAGGACGGCTTCTCGATATGGCCTCACTGTCCGCTCCCTCAAAATTCTCGCCACTACGTTTGATTGAAAAAGCCCAGATTGGGTATTACGATGCCCGAAATGGGTAACTTAGCTCCAACAGGCAATTTACGCCCCGCGCGTCGGGCCGCTGCGCCCAAGAAGCAGGGCGCAAGGGCCAGCCTTGCCGACGTCCTATTCACCAACACCCAACAACGCGTCCTGGTTCTGCTATTCGGCCAACCCTCTCGCAGCTTTTTCGCCAGTGAGCTGATCCAGCTCGCCGGCTCTGGCTCAGGAGCGGTGCAACGGGAACTCAAGCGCCTCGGCGACAGCGGCCTAGTGACCGTCACCAGAATCGGCAAACAGAAGCACTACCAAGCTAATCCATCCTCCCCGGTGTTCGCGGAGCTTCGCAGCTTGGTGATCAAAACCGTTGTGATGGTTGACCCGCTTCGGCACGCACTCGAACCCTTGGCGGAATAGATCCGTCTGGCATTGGTATATGGCTCGGTTGCCAAGGGCACCGACACTGCCGCCAGCGATATCGATCTGCTCGTTGTCGCGGATGACCTGACTCTGGAAGGCCTTTACGCAGCACTCGCCACCGTCGAACCAACGCTGGGGTGCAAGATCAACCCGACCTTGTACACCCGACTGGAATTCGCAAACAGAAAGTCATCCGGTAATGCATTCCTGACCCGAGTGCTCGTGGGTGATCATTTGG
>JANMJF010000374.1:0-16621 GCA_031371245.1 Pseudomonadota bacterium
CACGTCTCGCGCGCCAGCGCCGAGGCGGTCGCGCGCGAAATCGATAGCGGACACTACGACGAAGTGGCCATCGAATTGTGTGTCAACCGCCATCGCGGCATGGTCGATCCCGACTCCCTCGAACGCATGGATTTGTTCGAAGTGATCCGCAGTGGCAAGGTGCCGATGATTACCGCCATGCTGGCGATGGCCGCCTTTCAGCAGCGTATTGCCGAGCAGTTCGGCATCGAGCCGGGCGCCGAGATGCGCGCTGCAATCGAGGGCGCGCGGACCCACAATCTCAAGCTGCATCTTATCGACCGCGACATCGGCACGACCTTGCGTCGTATCTATCGCAATGTGCCCTGGTACAAGCGCATGTATCTGTTCGCGGGTCTGTTCGCCAGCATTATCGTCGACGACGAGATCCCGGAATCCGAGATTGAAGCGCTCAAGGAGGGCGATCTACTGGAGAGTACGTTTGCCCAGTTCGCCGACAATGCCCATCAGATCTATCAGCCCCTGATCGACGAGCGCGATCAATACATGGCCGCGCATCTGTTGAACATCGCCGATAGCGGTGCGAAACGGGTGCTGGCGGTAGTGGGTGCCGGCCATTTGAAGGGCATAGGACGTTATCTGGCGCAGGGCATAACCGCGCGCACCGAGCGCTTGCGCGAACTTGAGACCGTGCCGACCGGCGCGCGCTGGGTCAAACATATTCCGACCCTGTTGGTGTTGCTGTTCGTGGTTGGCTTTGTGATCGGCTTCATGCGCAGTCCGGCACTGGGCTGGTCATTGGTTGCGCAGTGGATCTTCATCACCGGCGGTCTGGCGGCGCTCGGTACCCTGGTGGCGGGCGGTCATGTGCTGACCATCATCAGTGCGTTTGTGGGCGCACCGCTCACCACGCTGCATCCAGCCATCGGCATCGGCATGGTGACCGCGCCGGTCGAGGCCTGGATCCGCAAACCCACCGTCGCCGACTTCAAAAAGCTGCGCAAGGATACCGCTTCGGTGTCGGGCTGGCGTCACAATCGTGTCGCGCGCACCTTCCTGGTGTTTTTTCTCAGTTCACTGGGTGCCGCCAGTGGCACCTATATTGCGGGCTTCCGCATTATCCACCAGCTGTTCCATTGAGCCCGGCCTGCATGCGCCGATAGGCGTGCACGGCCAGCACCAGCGCCACGGCGAGGTGACCACCAAGGATGGCGATGGCCGTCAGCGGCGCGGTAAAGAACGGCGGCCAGAACAAAGTTGCCAGCGAGGCCAGCCCGAAGTGTGGCAACAGTGCTGGTAACAGCCCGTTGAGAATGCCGATGTAGACCAAGGTGGTGGCTTCGACACGCCCGCTGCGGGTCGTCATACCGAAATAGGTCAAGAGCGTGACATCGCGCAGCATCATAAGTGTGGCCGCCAGGCTCGCGGCACCGAGATTGTCGAGACGTTGATTGGTGAACTGCGGCGCCGAGCCGAGCGCTGTGGCGATGAGTGCCGCCGTCAGTGCCAGCGCGGCGGAGATCGGCCACAAGGGGAGTTCTTCCAAGGCCCGTCCCCAACGTCTCGCAGCAACGGCGCGCTCGGTGCGTCGAAGCTGCATCGGATCGCTCGGATAGGCAAACGCCGCGATATAGCTTTGTACGATGGCGGTCAGACAGAGCGCGGCGAACAGGCAGCGCGCCAGGGTCAGTGAGGGCGTCGCCGCGACGCCGACAAATCCAGCGCCGAAGGTCGCGACGAACACACTGAAGGCCAGCCACGGTCCCGGCCAGGTGCCGATTTTGAGTTCCATGCTCATGGCGCGCAGTGCGCCAAGCACTGCCCAGGCGGCGAACAACACCGCCGCCATCGCAAAAAAAGGCAAGCGTGGCAGGTCGAAGGTGTACCACGACACCTTACCCTGCGGGTCGATGATGTTCATCACATTCGGCAGCATGAACATCAATAGTGCCACCACCAGCAGATTGGCGAAGCGAGATTGCAGGCTCCTGCCGCGACGCAATCCGACCAAAGCACCGATCAGCGCGGTACTCTGGGTGAGCACCGCAACGGCGAGCACCAGCACCACGACCAGTGCGCCGTCGCGGCCGGTAGCAACATTGCTGCCGATGAACAGCAACAAACAACAGATGCCTGCGTACCAGGACATCGTTGTCGCACCGAGCAGCTTGCCCCAGGTCATGCGCCACGGCGACAACGCGCACATACGCTGGATATCCCAGGTGTGCGTGCGCGCTTCTTCGAGCACGCTGTTGGCGGCCTGGCGTGCACCCCACACCATGGTAAGGATGAGGAAGCTGACGATGGCGGTCTTGTTCAGCACGGTGTCGGTCGGGTCAATAGCGTGCAGTAGTGTAGCGCCGGCGAAGATCACACAAGGCACCAGCACCAGTCGGTGCAGCGTGATCTCCAGCCACAGGTTGCGTTGCAGTTCAGGGTTCATCACGTGCCGCGCTCAGCGCCTTGATGTACGACTGTTGCAGATCTTCGGTGACGGCCGCGAAATGACTGATGTGCAGACCGGTGGCGAGCAGGGCTTGCAGCAGGGCGGCCCGTTCGACGGCCGTCCCAACAAGCGCGAAATGTGCCGACTGTGCAGCGATCGCGAGTTCGCTCACACCGGGCATGGAACGCAGAGCAGCGATCAGCGCCTGAGGTCCCTCTAATGCCTGTGCTTCCATAGCGGTGGCGGTTTCGACCGACCCAGTAAGGCAGCGATGCTCGACGAGTTTGCCGTCACGCAGAATCAGCATATGAGTCGAATAGGCTTCGAGCTCGGCGAGGATATGGGATGACACCATAAGCGTCATGCCGCGCTGGCGCAGGGCGAGGAAAAGTTCGCCGAGCGCGAAGCGCGCTTTCGGATCAAGCCCTGACGCCGGCTCGTCGAGCAGCACGACGGTCGGCGCGTGGATGATGGCTTGCGCAATGGCGACGCGCTGACGCAGTCCGCGCGACAATTCGCCGGCAGGCTGTTCGAGGCGCTCGCCAAGACCCAGTTCAGTGGCTGTCGCGACCACGATTTGCGCCAGACGCTCCGGCGCGAGGCCGTTGGCCGCGCCGACATAGCTCAAGCACTGACGCACCGTCAGATTGTCATACAAGCCGAAAAAATCCGACAGATAACCAAGATGACGATGACTACGCCGTGGTTCTTCAACGACATCGACGCCGTTCACCCGTATCGACCCCGTCACCGGCCGCTCCATGCCGGCCAGACAGCGCAGCAAGGTGGTTTTACCCGCGCCATTCGGTCCGACCAGCGCGGTGATGGTGCCGGCGCCAATCGAGAAGCTCACATCATCGAGGGCGCGTCGGCCAGGATACTCGTAGCGCAGAGCGCTAACCTCGATCATCGCCGTGGCACATTGCGGGTGTACTGGTATTGTCGTGCGATGAACACGGTTAAGATCGTGCGGTCTGGCATGACAGTGTGTAGACGACGGGCTCCGATGCTGATGGATGCTGGGCTGTGTCGGGCATTGTGCCCAAATGTGGTGCCGAAGTAATCAAGGGGTTCGATGGTGATGCATAACTCGAGAACAGTTTTCTGGCCCGCGCTGTGCGCGGTCATTGGCCTCTCCGTCACTGCTACGGGTGCTGCCGTCGCTGAGATCCAGTCAAACAAGCGCTGCGAAATTCATGCGGTCGCGATGGTGGCGGAAATGAAGGCCAGTGCGGCCAAACCCATGAGTGATCCAGAAGTTGCACTGGTGCGCGAGACAGCTATGAAGTCCTGTTTGGCGCAAGCCGGCGGCAACGCCAACACCAACATGACCGCGCAGCCGGCGGCGGTGGCGCTACCCCAGGCTACGGCGGCCGTTGCTGTCGTTCCGCAAACCAAGACCGACACCAGTTTCTTCGGCACGCTCGGCGCCATCCTTAGCGGCCCGACCACGCGCAAACCGGGCAATCAACGCCTGCTCGATCGCAGCCAGCACTGACGCTGCGAGTTTTTCTCCGTGGTAGTGTCAACACGCAGCAACGCTACGACGCAGTGGTTCGCCATCGCGTTTGCACGGACCACCGTGCGCCGCTCGCTGCGGGTAGCGGTGGTCGTCGGCAGTATTCTGGTCACCATCAATTACGGCGACCGCATTCTGGCCGGCACGCTTGATAGCGTTGACTTCGTCAAGATTGGCCTGACCTACTGTGTGCCTTACTGCGTCGCGACCTATGCGGCTGCAAGCGCGTTGTTAGGTCGCAAATAGCGCTGCGCAATTCAGGGAATTTTCGATGTCAACCATCCTCGATGTTTTAAGTCAGCGCTGGAGTCCGCGCGCTTTCGCGCCGCGCGCCGTCGAAAATGACAAGGTCTATACGCTGTTTGAAGCCGCCCGCTGGGCGCCGTCGTGTTACAACGATCAGCCGTGGACTTTTCTGCTCACGCGTCGCGGTCAAGACCCTGCTTATCAGCAGTTGCTGGCTTGCCTCGTGCCCGCCAATCAGGCGTGGGCGGCGACTGCCCCACTGCTGGTGTTGAACACTGCGCGCCAGAATTTTCTGCACAACGACAAACCCAATCGCTGGGCGGTCTACGATCTCGGCCTGGCGGTCGGCAATCTGCTCAGCGAGGCCACTCACCTCGGTTTGTTTGTGCATCAGATGGCGGGGTTCGACGCCGTGCTTGCCCACAGCAGCCTCGGACTACCCGCTAGTCATGAGGCCATTGCGGTAATGGCCATCGGCTATCTTGGTGACGCCGCGCTGCTGCCAGCCGGCGTCGAAGAGAAATCTCCGGCGCAGCGCGAGCGCAAGCCCCATACAGATCTGCTTTACATGGGGCGTTGGGCACAGGCCCTAGCCAAATAATCGCAAGCACGACCTGACGACGGTGCGGAGGTGGTGAGATGCCTGTCTACGAATATGTGTGCGAGCAAAATGATCAGGTCGTGACGGTGCGGCACAGCATGCAGATAGTGATCCGCAATTGGGGGGAGTTGTGCTTCGCCGGCCAGATCGCGCTTGGTGACACCGATTTCGAAGCGCCAGTGCGCAAGAAACTCGGTGTGCAAGGTATTTCCATACCGGTCGGCAACTCGACACTGAAGAACCAGGGCTTCACCAAACTCGTCAAGCGTGACAAAGGGGTCTACGAAAATGTCACCGCTACCGGCTCCGAGAAGCGCTACATGAAAGCCGGCGATGCGAGTTCCATGCCCCATCTGCACAAGAAAATCGGCGACTGATCTGCCGCGCATCTCGGCAAGAACTATTTCAGTTCGACGCCCGTTCGATCGACCTAATCTTCTCGTTTTGAGACAAACGATAGAAGCGCCGCAGTTCATTGATGAACGATGGTTGCTGGTGTTGTGCCGGATAGCGACGGTTCAGGGTGCGACAATATTTTGCGGCATAGTGGTTGGCTTCGCGGTAGCGCTGGCCAGTGGTGCAGGCGCCATCCAGCGCATAGGTCACGGCGGTGAAGAAGCGCTCATGAAACTCCTCGCTGTCGTCGATAACACCTTGCTGCCGCAGCAACAAGGTGGCGGTGACGTACTTGTCGACTTCCGCCTGCAACTCCAGCTCTAATTGTGTCACCTGGCGGGCGTGTACGGCATTCCAGACCAGATAGTGAAAATGGCTGACACCCTCCAGCGCAATGAGGAATTCATTCAGGTTGCGCTCGTCCAGACACGCGTAGGGGTTGAAGCGGGACAGACTCGCGAGGATTTGTGCGTCGATGTAGAGCGTGATGTCCAGGCAATCATCGCCTTCCCGAACCAGCAGCCGCTCGTGATTGTCATGGTCTTCGCCGCTGTTTTCGAGCGCCTGTGCAAGTTTCGCATCGGTTACTAGATAATCCGCGACCCGCTGCTCGATAGGGGCTTCATACAAACAGGATAAATGCGCTTGCAGTGTGGCGAGTAGCATGGGTGCCAGCCGCTCAGTGGGCGGTACGCGTACGCGCGACGAAAGGCACGATGCCGGCCCGCTGCAGCTGTTTGCGTGCGCGTTCACTGCCGGTTTTCTGCCAGAGCTCGTAGGTACGCAGCATGTCGCTACGCGATTTCAGCCCGCTCATCTCGCTGATTTCAGTCAAGACATCGACCAGTACAGGAAACTTCGCGCTGAGCTCCCCGAATACCGTGCTGACATTCTTGACGCGCGTATCAACCTGCAGGGAATCATAGACTGAACAATAGGCGGCCTCGCCCATGCCGATGTAGTAATCGACATCGACCAGTTTGCGATTCAGGCTGTCGCTGAAAATCCCTGATATGAAAAGCGCCAGGTCACCAAGCTTCCGCAAGGTGCGGCGACGATGCTCCGAGGTGGGGGCCTCAAGTGCCTCGCCGTAGAGTGTTGCCAGCGGCTTTATCTGGCGATGGGTGTCGGTGACTGCGGCGAGCGCCGAAGATTCACAGTATTCCGTCAGCAGGTTGACGAGATACGTGGCGGTGATGTCACGCAGCGCGACATCCTGGTTACGGGCCGCCAACTGTAACGCGGCACTGAAATGCTCACGCACGGTCACGGTGTGGATCAGACTTGAATCGACGGTGGTCATGCAACGCCTCCGCTCGTGAATGATCAATTTCTAGAACGCTTATCGGCGCGTGAGCACAATTCCTCATGCGCCGATGAAATAATGATTCCAAAAAACATGCCATGAAAAGTCGCCACACTACATGTGGCTATCTGCATGATTCCAAAGCGACATGCAGCACTCTGCGAAGAGGCTGCCAACGGCGGCGCACCACATTAGCGACAGATTCAGGCTGACGCTGCCAATGTGCGCGCACTCACGGTGCGCACGGCGATGCGAAATCGGCAAGGTAAGCGCGCTTGGTAGCGCTAGGTCAGCGCGGCGCACGAAAGTTCTTGTTGACCCCAAAAAAAAGAACCCCGCACGAAGCGGGGTTCTCTCAGGCCAACATGGACCGGGGCTGCTTTACATCATGCCGCCCATGCCACCCATACCGCCCATGCCACCACCCATACCACCCATGTCCGGACCGGCGCCGCCGTCCTTCTTGGGGGCTTCGGCTACCATGCATTCGGTGGTCAGGATCAGCGAGGCGACGGAAGCAGCATTCTGCAGCGCAGAACGTGCGACCTTGGCCGGATCCAGGATACCCATGGCTATCATGTCGCCGAATTCGCCGGTCTGGGCGTTGTAACCATAGTTGCCCTTGCCCTCGGCAACTTTAGCCACTACGACGGACGGTTCTTCACCAGCGTTGGCAACGATCTGGCGAATCGGCTCTTCGAGCGCACGCACCAGGATGTTGACGCCAATCTTCTGGTCTTCGTTGTCGACCGCGACGCCCTTAGCCTTGGCCTGTACACGGAGCAGCGCCACGCCACCGCCGGGAACTACGCCTTCTTCCACCGCAGCACGGGTCGAATGCAGCGCGTCTTCGACGCGCGCCTTCTTTTCCTTCATTTCTACTTCGGTCGCCGCACCGACCTTGATCACGGCCACGCCGCCAGCGAGTTTCGCAACACGCTCCTGCAGCTTCTCGCGGTCGTAGTCGGAGGTAGTCTCTTCGATCTGGGTACGGATCTGATTGACCCTGCCTTCGATCGCCTTCTGGTCACCGGCACCATCAATGATGGTGGTGTTTTCCTTGGTGATTTGGATGCGCTTGGCGCTGCCGAGGTCATGCAGGCCAGCCTTTTCGAGGGACAAGCCGACTTCGTCGGCAATCACAGTGCCACCCGTCAGGATCGCGATGTCTTCGAGCATCGCTTTGCGACGATCACCGAAGCCCGGCGCTTTGACGGCTGCCACCTTGACGATGCCGCGCATGTTGTTGACGACCAAGGTCGCCAGCGCTTCGCCTTCGACGTCTTCGGCAATAATCAGCAGCGAACGGCCGGATTTGGCCACGCCCTCGAGCACCGGCAGCATGTCGCGAATGTTCGAGATCTTCTTGTCGTGCAGCAGGATCAGCGGCTCTTCCAGGTCGACGTTCATCGTTTCCTGATTGTTGATGAAATAAGGCGACAGATAGCCACGGTCGAACTGCATGCCCTCGACGATGTCGAGTTCGTTCTCAAGACCCGAACCTTCTTCAACGGTGATGACGCCTTCCTTACCGACCTTGTCCATCGCTTCGGCAATGATCTCGCCGACCGCAGTGTCGGAGTTGGCCGAAATGGTGCCGACCTGCGAGATGGCCTTGCTGTCGGTACACGGACGGGAGATCTTCTTCAGCTCCTCGACTGCGGCGGCAACGGCCTTGTCGATACCGCGCTTCAGATCCATCGGGTTGCAACCGGCGGAAACTGACTTCATACCTTCGCGGACGATGGCCTGGGCCAGCACGGTGGCGGTGGTGGTGCCGTCACCGGCAACGTCCGACGTCTTGGACGCGACTTCCTTCACCATCTGCGCGCCCATGTTCTCGAACTTGTCGGCCAGTTCGATTTCCTTGGCGACGGATACACCGTCCTTGGTGACGGTCGGGGCGCCGAAGCTCTTTTCGAGCACCACGTTGCGACCCTTCGGCCCCAGCGTCTGCTTGACGGCATTGGCGAGAATATTGACGCCGACAGCCATGCGGCTCCGGGCATCGTCGGAAAAACGGACTTCTTTAGCAGCCATTGTTCATTGACCTCTTCAAATATCTGGTTACCGGTGACGCTTAGGCGTCGAACACGGCCATGATGTCGTCTTCGCGCATGACCAGCAGGTCTGTACCGTCGACCTTGACCTCGGTGCCGGAGTACTTGCCGAACAGGATCTTGTCGCCGACCTTGAGGTCGAGTTTGCGCGTTTCGCCGTTCTCGAGAATCTTGCCGTTGCCGACGGCCACGATTTCACCCTTGACGGGCTTTTCTGCGGCTGAATCCGGGATGACGATGCCGCCGGGCGAGGTTTTCTCTTCTTCCAAGCGCTTGACGATGACTCGATCGTGTAAAGGCCGAATCTTCATATTCATTTTTCTCCTCAGACAATTAACTATTTGATTTTACTAATTTTAGAGAGGTTTTATTAGCACTCTCCTACGAGTAGTGCCAGAAATATAGCGGCGCTCCTTGGAAAGTCAAGAAATATCCCTGCCTGTTCCGGCCAGGGTCCAGGCGGCGCTACGGCCACATCGCCGCTGGCACACTGCAAGTGTCGACGTAGAATGGCTGGCATCAAACTTCCCAACCCCGTGGGCGGCTCGCCGGCTATGCTGCGATCAATCATCTTCGTTGCCGCACTATTCGTTCTCCCAACGGCGCTATCTGCGCCCGTTACCGGCCCAGCGGCGCCGATGCAAAACATCTATGGTGCTTTCACCGTCGTGGTCACCCCCGATCTCGATTCGACGTCGTTCGGCGCGCAGTACCAGATAACTGTGCGTAACGAAGAGTTAGTGTTGGCTCGACTGAGCGCGCCCTACAGCGGTTCACTGTCCAAGAGTTTCGTCGCGGATCTCAATCGCGACGGTGCATTTGAAGTGGTGGTCACGTTTACCGAGGCCGGCACCCAGGCGACCGTCATCAAGGTCTTTTCCTGGAAGGATGACTTGCTGCAGCCGATTAAACTCGCCGAACTCGACGACCAGCAAAGGCAAGGTTATCGCGGTGACGACGAGGTGGCGGTGGTGGATGGCAAGTTGATTCGCCTGTTTCAGATTTACGAACAGCGCGACGGCGGCTGGGCGGCGACGGCGGCCCAGCGCAAACTACATTACTTATTCGACGGCGGCCGGTGGGTCGTCGATTGATAGCTTGCGTGAACGATACGGCGCGTGCCGGCATCTGCGGCCGCTGGTCGGTTCTGTCTAACCGAGGTTTTTAAGGAGTATCCAAGCATGTCGTTGCTGACGAACACCGTCGAGCAATCGGTCGACAAACTCCTCGCCCATTGCCATCGTCGAGTATTTTCGGCCAAGGCTGCCATCATTCGGCAAGGCGACCCGGCTGGCGAACTCTATTTCATCATTCGTGGCTCGGTGACGGTGCTGCTAGAGGACGACAAGGGGCACGAGATTGTCCTTGCCTACCTCAATCCCGGCGAATTTTTCGGTGAGATCGGACTCTTCAACGAAGACGCCAATCGGACCGCCCTGGTCCGTGCGCGCGGTGAATGCGAAATCGCGCAGATCGGCTACAAGAAACTCAAAGCCCTGACCGAGATCTATCCCGATTTAATCATCGCGATGACTTCGCAGCTGGCGCGCCGTCTGCGTAACACCAATCGCAAGCTTGGCGATCTCGCTTTCATGGATGTCTATGGGCGCGTCGCCCGCACCCTGCTCGATCTCTGCGAGCAGCCTGACGCGATGACGCATCCGAATGGCATGCAGGTGCGCGTCACGCGCCAGGAATTGTCGCGCCTGGTCGGTTGTTCGCGGGAAATGGTCGGCAAAGTTCTCAAGGACATGGAAGATCAGAACCACATCTCCGCGCTTGGCAAGAACATCGTCGTGCTTGGCGTTCGACCCAAGCGCGTGCTGGCCGCCAGCAAATTTCGCTGATGCCAAGCGGCGGACGATCACACCGCGACATCGATATCGCGCAGCTGGCGACGTTTGTTCAGCAAGATTTTGTGCAACCAGGCGCGGCCGTAGACAGCGTCCTGGTCGAGAGCGGCGCCACATTCGAGCAGTATGTCTTCCAGTTCAGCGATCTGCTCTACCAGCGCTCGCCAATCCAGCGGCGTATCGGTGAGCAGTAGTCGGCCCGGCATCGTGGCGACTGGTTGTAGATCCTGTACTTTGTTTGTCTTGCCCATGACTGCGCACTCCCGTGTTGTTCGGCATTGCACTCTAAGAGCGCCGTCTTACCGCCTTGTGACGACCCGGGTGAGGTGGCGTAGCGCGCGGTGTATCGATGGCCTCCGTTGCCACACCTCAATATAATCGCGCTTTCAATCAAGCAGATCCCGACCGGACGCGTTGCTGCGCTCGCTTTCTGCGGGTGGTCATAATCTGTATCCGGAGGAATTCGATGCGTCTGGCACGCATATTTTGCGCCGCACTTTCCGTTCTTAGCGTGGCGGTCGCGGCTGATGATTTCGAGCAACTGCGTAACGCTGTCGCGCGCGGTGACTACTCCGCCGCAGTGCCGGCTTTACAAGCCGCTGCGGAACATGACGACCCGCGCGCGATCGGCTTGCTGGCCTCGCTCTATCAGCAAGGGCAGGGCTTTCCACACGATGCTGCCAAGGCGCTTTCCCTATATACCCGCGCCGCCGAACTCGGCGACGCGCAGGCGCAATTCGCGCTCGGTAACAGCTATCTGCTGGGCGATGGCGTGCCGGTCGACGAGGCTTGGGCTCTCACTTATTACCGGCAGGCGGCGGTGCAGGGACATGTCGGCGCCACGCGCAAACTTGACGAGTTGTATCGCGCCGCCGGACTATCGCCGTCGCCTGCGAGCCCCCGCCCGCCTGCGCGCGCGACTGTCGAAGCGCGCAGTACCGCGCCCAGCGGACCATCGGACGACGAACTGCGCGCCATTGAGCTTGCGCGCGCGGCCGGCGTCGAAGTCATGCTCGACGAGACCGCGGCGAGTCCCACCGTGCCGATGGTGCTGATGACGCGCCCGGCAACTCCAACAGCGGACCCGGATAGTCCGCCGGCATTCACCCCGTCGTCGGTCGCTACCGACCCCGATACGATGGAGAACAACGAAGAAGGCGCGGCCGCCTATGACACTGCTCAGCGTTATTTACGCGGACAAGGCGTGGCGCGCGATCCGGCCATCGGCATCCAATGGTTACAGCGCGCGGCCCGCGCCGGCCACACGCAAGCCAAATACGACCTGGCCCTCCATTATTTGAATGGCCAAGGCGTGATCGCCGACGAAGCGATGGCCATCACGCTCTTGCGTGACGCCGCCCAGGCCGGCCACCCGCTGGCCCGCGCCAAGTTGAAACAGGTTTATGCCGCCGCTGGTTTGCCTATGCCTGAGCTGACGCGCCCACAGCAGCCGGTCGCGCCGGCTGGTGCGCGCGAGCAGACGTCTTCTGTCGGACCGAATAATGCCACGCAATCATCTTCGTCACGGCAAATCGAGGCGGTCTCGGCCAGCATCCCAGCCGCTGCACCCGCCGTGGCTATTCCAGCGACCTTGGCCGCTGCCCGTACTGCCCTCGACGTCCACGATCTCCCACGCGCCGCGGCGATTTTCACCACGCTGGCCGAACACGGCAACGCTGAGGCACAGGCGCAGATCGGCTATATGACCTATCAAGGTGAAGGCGTGCCTGTTGACAAGGCCAAGGCTGTGCAGTGGTACCGCAAGGCAGCTGTCCAAGGTAATCGCGATGCGCAGTACAACCTCGCCGTCGCCTATGCATTCGGCGATAGCGTGGCGCGCAACGATGCCGAAGCGCTGCTGTGGTATCGCCGCGCGGCGGAGCAGGGCAGCGCTATTGCGCAATACAGCCTGGGGATGTCTTACGCGCTCGGTGAAGGCGCGGCGCAAAGTGACGAAGAGGCGATCAAATGGTACAGCGCTGCCGCCGAGCAGGGCTACGCCGATGCCCAGTACAAGCTCGGTAACATTTACCGGGAAGGCCATGGTGTCGAGCGCGATCTGACCGAAGCCATGCATTGGTACAAGCTCGCAGCGGCGCAAGGCCATCGCGAAGCCCAAACCGACCTCGCCGCTCTGCAAGCCAGTCGTTGAAATTCCGCCGGGTTAGCAGCCTGTGATCGGCGCAAGCGCTAAGCGCATTGATCAACCTGCACGACGCTCGACTTCGACTGCGATAGGCCCACTGAAGGGTGGGCGATCAGGGGCAATGACCTTGCCCATGCGCATCAGGCGTGCCCAATTTTCGTCGCCTATATCGCTGCGATGTTGGCGATGGAGCTCTGCGGACAGGTCGACGAATTCCTTGTACCGCTCGTTCAAGTAATAGATCTCGGCGAGCCGCAGTTTGGCGCGATGATTGTTCGGCGTCGCGGCGATGACTTGTGCGAGCATTGCCTCAGCGTCGTTGTATTGGCCGTGGGCGATGCGGGTCTCGATATCCGCCATTGACATGCGTGCGCCGGCCAGCAGGTCGGCAGGTCGCAGATCGTTGGAGATGGAATTTTCCACCGTGTCACGACGACCGGCGATCATGCGCTTGACCTCATCCTCAAGTTGTACGCGTCTCTCGGTCTTACGGGTGATCTCTGCCACCAGGTTACGATCTGCACTGCGCACGCCGGCGTCGGCGCGGCGGCCGCGCAGCTGGCCACCAAGTCGTGCACCGAGTACGACGAGCACAACCGCCAGCGCACCACCGCCCATCAGCATCAGCGTCTCGCCGTCGACATAATCGCCTGGCGTGGCGAGCGGTGGTCCCTGCGGACTCGCGGTCGGAGTCGTCTCGTTGTTTTGCGCAGGTGTAGTGCGCGCGCTCTGCGCGACCGATGACGCGGCATGTCCGCCAGGCTTTACCGCGACCGTTTGAGTTGATAGCTCGGTGGTCGCTGTCTGCGGTTGATTTTGCGTGGCATAGCGCGCACGAATCAGCGCGAATTTCGTCGCGAGCCTGTCGAGTCGCGCGGCCAGTGCCGGGTCGCCGATGACCTGGTCTGACTTAGGCATTGCGCTCGCTGCTGCGAAGGCGACGGTCGAAGGCGCCGTTTTCACGGTGCCGGCCGCATGGGGCAGATCCAGCATCGCGCCCACCCGCAGGCGGGTTGGATCCGCGCCGACGAAGGCGGCCGGATTAGCCGCGACAATACTCGTCATGAGCGCGCCGGTCTCGCCGTGCGCGAGGCCCATTTCCTGCAGGATGCGCCACAGCGATTGACCCGTGCGCACCGGGCCATAGCTGCCAGTCGGCGGCGCGGTGACGGCCGGTGAGATAGTCGTTGGCAACGGACGCGAGACGGTACGCGCTGCGCGCGAGGCGGGTGCCGTAGCGAGTAGCAACCCATAGCGGCGCACCAAGGCACGCGAACCTTCCTTGAGTCGCACGCGTAAGGCGAGTTGCGCGGCGTCTATCGCCGCATTGCTGGTGATGGCGATGTAGCTCGCACCGTGCTCGTCGTTCACTACTTCTGCGTTTACACCCAGCGCCGCGAGAGCGTCCTGGGGAACGCCGAACTCCGCCATGATTTCGACCGCGAGAGCGCTGTTGTGAGCCGGTGCCATGCCATAGAGCGTGATGCGGGCCGCAAGCGGTTGACCACGCAACGACTGACCACTGATTTGACCCAACTGCAGCGCCAGCGCATCGCGGCCCAGGGTCAGCATGATCAGCAGGCTCGTAATTCTCGGTATAGTCATGGTTTTCTCCGGGTGCTGGGCCTGCCTGAATTGGGCGCCGCCGCGAGATGCGCCGCGCGGGCCGTGCGTGCCAGCCACCCGTGTCACGCTTAGCGGCGTGCGCAGGTGATTCTTAAGCCCTTGACCGCCGCTGCGCGGGAGTATTTATCGTGAAAGCCAAAGCTTTCGATCAAGCCTATTTCGAACGGTTTTATTACAATCGTCGCACCCGAATCGCAGAGCCTACTTATTTCGACGAGCTGGCTGGTTTTGTCGGTGCTTATCTGAAACTGATGGACTGCCCGGTGGGGCGCGTGCTCGATATAGGTTGTGGCGCGGGCCTTCTGCATCGCGGTCTGCGGCGTGCTTTTCACGGCGTGAAAATCGATGCCTGCGATGTCAGCGAATACGCCTGCGAGCGCTATGGCTGGCAGTGCACCAGCATCGAGGATCTTGAGGTGAAGGGCAGTTACGACCTCGTCATTTGTCACGACGTATTGCAATACCTGGACAATAAGGCCGCCACACGCGCCATCGGCAAGCTCGCCGCCCTCACCCACTGTGCGCTATTGTTTGGGGTGTTGACCCGCGAGGACTGGCAAGAGAACTGTGATCAGGAACTGACCGACGGCCAGGCTTATATGCGCACCACGGAGTGGTATCGGCAGCGGCTTGGCGTGCATTTCCGCAATGCCGGCGGCGGGGTTTTCATTCGGCGCGACGCTGGCGTCGTGATGTATTCGCTGGAATCGATCTGAACGTGCGTGGTGTTCAGGTGGCGAAGGGAATGAAGCTCAAGGCGACGCCGTTATTGCACCAGCGCTGGCCGCTGGGGGCGGGACCATCGTCGAACATATGGCCTTGATGACCGCCGCATTTGACGCAGTGGTATTCGGTGCGCGGCCAGATCAACGCGAAGTCCCGCTTGGAGGCAAGATGGCCTTCGATACTGGTGAAAAAACTGGGCCAACCGGTGCCGCTGTCGTATTTCATGCTCGATGTGAAGAGCGGCAGAGCGCAAGCACGACAGACGAACAAGCCATCGCGCTTCTCGGTATTCAAGTCGCTGCTGAAGGGGCGCTCGGTGTTCTCTTCGAACAATACACCGTAGGCGGCAGCTGGCAGTTGCGCGCGCCATTCGTCGGCGCTGCGCTTGAGTGCCGGACGCGCTTCAATGACAGCCGTACCGGCTGCGCGCAACGCCTGCCAGTTGCTGCGCAATTGTGCGAGCGCGGCAGCGTCGGCGGGCGGCGCGGCCAGCGCGCAGCGTAAGCCCAACAATCCGCTAACCAGACCGCCGGCACTCCATTGCAACAACTTCCTGCGTTTCATCGTGCTGCTCCGTTCATGCATTGCGGGTTAAGAGCGGCATCACGCACTGCGGTTCCCGCGCGGCGCTCAGTGTTCGAGATAGCGGGCCATGAATTGCCCGAAAGGCTCAGATTTGTCGGCCTCCAGGCGCGCCTGTTCCGCGTGGGAAGCGCTGGCCAGGGACTCGAACTCGTGACTGGCCTCGACGCTCGGCGGCCGCGCGCGGAAATTGGCGCGATGTTGCAGCGAGAGTTCGCGGGTATAGCTGTGGAATTCGCCCTGTGACTCGCGCAATGCTGCCAGCACACGCGCTGAAGGCAATAATTCGAAGGCATTGAGGGCCTCGACCTGGCGCGCCACCGCATCCTGGTAAACCGTGCTGCCTTGATGGGCATCGAGGTGAGCGGCAAGCGGCTGCATGCGCGTGCAGATTTCGAGACTCCAGTCTGTCAAGGACACGCGCCCGCCGTCGCGCACCAGTTCGAGACCGGGTGTGCGGCCGCGCAACGCGACGGTCAGTTCGTTGTACTCGATTTCGTGCAGTTCCTCGGCGGTCAGATTGGCGCTCACTTCGAGCAGACAGAACAGCAAGAAGACCTCGGTGAAGTACAACTGTTCGAGCGCCACGCCGGTTGGCTCTAAACAGTTCACATCGAGAGCGCGCACTTCGACGTATTCGACACCACGCTTCTCAAGCGCGTCGCTCGGCCGCTCGCCGGGCACGGTGGTGCGCTTGGGGCGAATGAAACTGTAGTACTCGTTCTCGATCTGCAGCACGCTGGTCGTGAGCTGGATTATTTTGTCGCCGTCGCGCGTGCCTATCGCCTCGTATTCCGGATAGGGCAGCTTGAGCGCGCGGCGCAGATCGGCGACATAACTCGCGAGACTGTCGTGGGAAACTAGCAATGCCGACTGATTCTTGTTCTTGTAGCCAATGTCGCTCATGCGTAACGAGGTGGCATAGGGCAGGTAGAAGGTGCCGCGCTGCAGCTGGTGAAAGCGCGTGGTGCGGCCGGCCAGGAAAGACTTGCACACCGCCGGCGAGTTACCGAACAACAGCGGCACCATCCAGCCAAAGCGCTTAAAGTTGCGGATCAGGGCGAAGTAGCGATCGTTGATGAAATCCTGCAGCGCACCACGATGCGCCTCGTCGCCCTGAAAGGCCGGCCAGAAT
>JANMJF010000047.1:0-9536 GCA_031371245.1 Pseudomonadota bacterium
CTATCCGAGCGAGGAAGTGCGCGGCGTGCTGGAACGCACGCTCGGTGTGCCCTTGTTTCAAGAGCAGGTCATTAAACTCGCGATGGTGGCGGCTGGCTTTACCCCCGGTGAGGCCGATCATCTGCGCCGTTCCATGGCGGCCTGGAAGCGCAGCGGCGGGCTCCAACATTTCCGTCAGCGTCTGCTCGACGGCATGCGTGCACGCGGTTACCAGGAAGCCTTTGCCGAGCGCATCTTTCATCAGATCGAAGGCTTTGGTGAATACGGTTTCCCCGAGTCCCATGCGGCGAGCTTCGCGCTCTTGGCCTATGTCTCGGCCTGGCTCAAGTGCCATCAGCCGGCGGCCTTTGTCGCGGCCTTGTTGAACAGTCAGCCGATGGGCTTCTATGCCCCCGCGCAGTTGATTCAGGATGCCGTGCGCCACGGCGTCGAGGTGCGCGCCGCCGACGTGCAGGCCAGTGCATGGGATTCGACGCTTGAAGTCCGCGAGCCCGGCGCACGACAGGCGGTGGTGCGGCTCGGCCTCGGGCGCGTGAAGGGTCTCAAAGAAGAAGCCGCGCAGCGCATAGTTGCCGCGCGTGCCACTGGATTCTTCGTCGATGTGACCGATCTGGCGCGCCGCGCCGGGCTCGAGCGCGGCCAGCTGCGGGTCTTGTCGCGGGCCGGTGCGCTGGCCAGTCTGGCCGGCAACCGCCATCACGCATCATGGGCTGCGCTCGGTATCGAGACGCCGCTGGCGGTGCTGCCCGAGGCGCGCATCCGTGAGGCGACGCCCTTGTTACGCACACCGAGCGAAGGGCAGGACATCGTCGCCGACTACGCCCACCTCGGCTTTACCCTGGGACGCCACCCGCTGGCTTTGTTGCGCGCGCAATTGAGTCGTCGGCAATGTGTGACTGCGGCTCAGATCGCCGCCGCCGAGCCCGGTGAGCGGGTGCGTACTGCGGGCCTCGTTATCGGTCGTCAGCGGCCCGGCACGGCTACCGGTGTCGTGTTCGTCACCCTCGAAGACGAGACTGGCATCATCAATGTCATCGTCTGGGCTAGTCTGGTCGAGGCTCAACGTCGCGAGCTGTTGCATGCACGTCTGCTCGGTGTGATCGGTGAAGTCCAAAGGGACGGCGAGGTCGTACATCTGATCGCGCACCGCCTCTCGGACCACTCACCTCTACTCGGGCGTTTGATGGCGGCATCGCGGGATTTCCACTGAAAACTTGCGCCCGCGCACTAGCAGTCACCAGCCTTACATCCCGGTCGGATTCCAGTACAATCGCGGCCCCTTATTGCGCTGCCGCATTGCATGAGAAGAGAGATGCAGAAACCAGCAACCAAACCCGCCAATCCGTGTTTTTCCTCCGGACCTTGCCCAAAACGGCCGGGCTGGGAACCTGCTGTTCTGGCCAAGGCCCTGGTCGGCCGTTCCCATCGATCCCAGCCCGGCGCCGCGCGCCTCAAGGCGGCCATTGATGAGACCCGCGCTGTGCTCGGCGTACCGGCCGACTACCGCATCGCTATCGTCGCCGGCTCGGATACCGGTGCGGTTGAAATGGCGCTGTGGAACCTGCTTGGCCCGCGCGGCGTCGACGTGCTCGCCTGGGAGAGCTTCGGCTCGGAATGGGTGACCGATGTCATCGACATTCTTAAAGTCGCCAACGCGCGCAAGATGATCAGCGCCTATGGCGAACTGCCCGACCTGAGCCAAGTCGATTTCAACAACGATGTGGTGTTTGTGTGGAACGGCACAACCTCGGGTGTGAAGCTGCCGAATGGCGATTGGATCCCCGATGACCGCGCCGGGTTGACCATCTGCGACGCGACCTCGGCCGCCTTTGCCATGCCACTGCCGTGGCCCAAGCTCGACGTGGTGACCTTCTCCTGGCAGAAAGTGCTGGGTGGCGAAGGCGCCCATGGTGTGATCATCCTCTCGCCGCGCGCCGCCGAACGTCTCGTCACCTATACGCCACCGTGGCCGCTACCGAAGCTGTTCCGTCTGGCCAAGAAGGGCAAGCTCGATGAGGCGGTGTTCGAAGGCGCGACGATCAATACGCCGTCGATGTTGTGCGTCGAGGACTATCTCGATGCGCTGCGCTGGGCGGCCGGTCTCGGTGGTCTGGATGCGCTGTGCAAACGTTCGCAGGCCAACCTCGCCGTGCTCGACACCTGGGTCGCCAAGACCCCGTGGGTCGAGTTCCTGGCCGCCAAGCCGGCCGAGCGCTCCAACACCTCTATCTGTCTGAAGATCGTTGCCGATTGGTTCCTCAAATTGAGCGAAGACCAGCAGGCCGAATTCACCAAGAAATTGTCGGCGTTGCTCGATCAGGAAGGTGTGGCCTATGACATCAACGGCTATCGCAATGCGCCACCGGGCCTACGTATCTGGGGTGGTGCGACCGTCGAGGCCAGTGACCTCACGGCCCTGCTGCCGTGGCTCGACTGGGCGTATGCGGAACTCGCCGCCAAGCACACCGGCGCCTGAGTGGCGCCTGACGGAGTAATCACCATGTACAAGGTATTCGTTGCAGACCAGCTGTCCGCCGAAGGTATCGCCGCACTCGAGCAATATCCGGAAATCGAGATCGATTTCGCCGCCGGCTTGACGGTCGCCGAGGCCATTCCCCACGCGCGCGAGGCCCACGCCATCATCGTGCGCAGCGCAACCAAGATCAAAGGCGAGCTGCTGGCCGCTGCGACCAAGGTCAAGGTCATTGGTCGCGCTGGTATCGGCGTCGACAATGTCGACCTCGACGCCTGCACCGAACGCGGCATCGTGGTCTTGAATACGCCTGACGCCAACGCCACCACCACCGCTGAACTCGCTATCGCCCACCTGTTTTCGCTGTGCCGCAGTCTGCCGGCCGCCGACGCCTCGGTGCGTGCCGGCAAATGGGAGCGCAATAGCATGGTCGGCACCGAGGTGTCAGGCAAAACCGTCGGCATCGTCGGCTTCGGCACCATCGGCCGCCTGTTTGCCGAGCGCGCGCGCGGTTTGAAGATGCGTGTGATCGGTTTCGACCCCTTCGTCACCGCAGCTACCTTTGGCGAACACGGCGTGGAAAAGGTCGACCTCGACCTCCTGGTCGGCAGCGCCGATTTCATTTCTCTGCATTGCCCGGTCACCAAGGACACCCGTGGTCTTCTCAACCGTCAACGCCTGAGTGCGATGAAGAAGGGCGCGCGTCTGATCAACTGCGCACGGGGTGGTCTGGTGGACGAGTCGGCCTTGATCGAACTGGTCGCTGCTGGGCACCTGGCCGGCGCCGCGCTCGATGTTTTCGAGACAGAGCCGCCGCCCGCCGATTCGCCGCTGTTCAAGCAGCCCGGCATTCAATTCACGCCCCATCTCGGCGCCTCAACCCACGAGGCCCAGACTGCGGTCGGCATCGAGATTGCACACCAGATTGCCGCCTTTCTGATCCGCAATGAGGTGATCAACGCAGTCAATGTGCCGAGCATGGCGCCGGAGAAACTCGCCAAGCTTGAGCCCTACATGGAGCTCGCGCGTAAGCTTGGCCGCGTACTGTGCTGCATGTCGGAACAGCCCTTGAGTGCGGTCGAAGTCGGCGTATTCGGCGCCGCCGCCAATCTCAATGCCCATCCGATCGCGAGCGCCGCCATGGTGGGCCTCTTGTGCGAGCACCACGCAGTGCCGGTCAATCAGATCAATGCCATCCATCTCGCGCGCCGGCAGGGCATCACGATCACCGAAGTGAGCTCGGCAGATTCCCGTGACTATGTGTCGCTGGTGCGTATCACCGCCAAGAACGGCAAGCAGACTATCTGCCTCGAAGGCACACTGTTCGATGAGCGTTATCCGCGACTGGTGAGGGTCAACGACTACGAAGTTGAAACAGCACTGGAAGGACACTTGCTGTTCACACGCCACGCCGACCAACCCGGCGTGGTCGGAGCGTTGGGCGACATTCTCGGTCGCGAAGGCATCAATATCTCGCGCATGCAGGTCGGTGTCGCCAAGGGCAGCGACCGCGCCATCGCGGTGCTCGGCGTGTCGCAAGCCTTGGAGCAGAAGACGCTGGACTTGCTGGCAGGGATTACCGCCATCGACAAGGTCTTGCAGGTCGGATTCTGAGGCCCAGAGCGGCCGCGCAAGGCGCTGTCGCTCGCTACTCCTCAGGCGGCGAGTTCGTCGCCTTCGTCTTCTTCAACCAGATCCAGACCAAGATCCGCAGTGGCGAAGCTGGCGCTGGCGCTCGGCAGTTTTGCCACCAGCGTTTTGAGCTCGGTCACGGCACTGGTCCAGTCGACGGCGTTTTCGCCGGCGCGTAGCGCGGAACAGGCGTGGATGGTGGCCAAGGCGTCAGCAGTGGCGCCGGCGTTGCAGGCCATCTTGAGCAGCATCATTGCTTGTGCTTTAGCGTTTGAGTTCAATCCTTTCATGGTCGATCCTTTTCCTGACACTGCTGCGGACCGCGGGGTAAGGCGGACGCGCTGAATTTCTGGTCATTGCGCAGGCGATTGTCGTGACGACGATCGCGACGCGAGTACTTCTTCTGACGCTGCTCGCCGCGCTTACGCGCGGCAATTCCGCTCAGCGGCTGCGGGCGTCCACCGCGCCACATTCGAGCTTCATGCTAGGTAATCGGGACAGCGTTCGCAAGTGCAATTAGGCCCCGTACGGCATGCCACCTGTAAAAAATTATGTCGCCCAATTATGACAATTACGCTTGTTCAAAAGCGGAAGATGCCATAGCCCTGCGCACCGAGCGGCGCATTCAGCGCGGCGCTGATCGACATGCCCAAAGCATTACGCGTATCGACTGGGTCGACGATGCCGTCATCCCACAATTCCGAGGTCGCATAGTAGGCCGACATCTGGTGCTGATAGGCCTCCAGTGTCTCGTGGTAGACCCTGTCGAGTTCGCTCTGCTCGACTTTCTCGCCGCGCCGTTCGAGCTGGCGTAGTTTCACTTCCGACAGTGTCTTGGCGGCTTGTTCGCCGCCCATGATGCCGATGTTGTGATTGGGCCAGGAGAACAGCATGCGTGCATCATAGGCACGGCCGCACATGCCATAGTTACCGGCGCCAAAAGAACCATGACACATGACGGTGAACTTCGGTACGTGGGAGCCGACCTGCGCCATGATCATCTTGGCGCCGTCCTTGGAGATGCCGCGTGCTTCGTATTCACGACCGACCATGTAGCCGGTAATGTTCTGCAGGAACACGATCGGCGTGTTGTTCTGATTACACAATTCGATGAAATGCGCGCCCTTCAGGGCGCTGTCGTTGAACAGCACACCGTTGTTGGCGAGGATGCCGACCTTGAAACCCCAGATATTGGCGTAGCCGCACACCAGGGTTGTGCCATAGGCTGGCTGATATTCATGGAAGCGGCTGCCGTCGACGATGCGTGCGATCACTTCGCGCATCTCGAACGCACGCTTGATGTCGTTGGGGATGATGCCGTAGAGCTCATCGGGGTCGTAGTAGGGCGGCTCGACGGGGTCGCGTTGCAGATTCCATTTCGGCGTCGGTTCCCATTGCGCGACGATCTCGCGGCCGATGGCGATCGCTTCCTCTTCGCTCGACGCCGGGTAGTCGCAAGTGCCGCTTACCTGCGTGTGCAGATCGCAGCCGCCAAGTTCGTCGGCGGTGACGATTTCACCAGTCGCAGCCTTGACCAACGGTGGCCCGGCGAGGAATACCGCGCCGGTGCCGCGCACGATCACGGAATAGTCCGACAGCGCAGGAATATAGGCGCCACCCGCTGTGCAATGGCCGAACACCAGGGACAGCTGCTTGACGTTCATTTTCGACAGCACGCTCTGATTGCGGAACATGCGGCCGGCCATGTATTTGTCCGGAAACAGCTCCGACTGCAGCGGCAGGAAGCCACCGGCGCTGTCGCACAGGTGGATGACCGGCAGGTGGTTCTCGATCGCCATGTCCAGCACCCGCACAATCTTCTTGACCGTCAGCGGATACCAGGCGCCGCCTTTGATGCTGGAGTCATTGGCATTGATGATGACCTCGCGGCCTTGCACCATGCCGATGCCAGTCACCACACTCGCGCTCGGCGCTTCGCCGTCGTAGGCCATGTTGGCACACAAGGTCGAGAACTCCAGGAAGGGCGTACCCGGGTCGAGCAGTTTCTCGATACGCTGGCGCGGCATCATCTTGCCGTGATTGGCCAGCCGGTCGATGTCTTTCTGTGGCCGGTCGAAACGCGCGGCGCGCTGTTTTTCGTGCAGCTCGCGAGCCAGGCCGCGGTTGTGCGCGTAGTAGCGGCGAAACTCGGCCGAACCGGTCTGAATGGTGGATTGAATGCGTGGCATCAGGACTCCGCGTGCAGGGAAATGAGTTGTGCGCCCTTGTCGAAGGTCTGGTTGACGTCGACGTACACCGCCTCGACGGTGCCATCGCGCGGGGCGACGATGTTGATCTGCATTTTCATCGATTCGATGACGATGAGCACATCGCCAGTGACGACGGTTGCGCCGACGCTGGCATTGACTACTACCACCACACCTGGCATGTCGGCACGTAAGGTGTCGTCGCCACCGGCGTGGTGTTGCGCGGCGGTGATGGCATCCTCATAGCCAACTGAAAAACTGCGGTTGCCGATGCGCAGATGAATGCGATTGCCTTCCCAGGTACGCCATACCTGGTAGCGGCGACCATCGACCGTCAGCACGGCGCATTCCTCGTTCAGCGCACTGGACTCACTCACGCGATGGGCGATGCCGTCGACCGTCAGCACCAATTCGGGATTGCGCGCCACAATACTGACGCCGTGCTCGGTGCCATCGAGATTGAAGCTGTATTCGAGTGCCATGTTCAGTTCCGCCAGGCGCCGATGGAGGCGTAGGGTTCGGGAGTGTCGTAGACCAGGCGCCGGAAGTCACCGACGCCCAGCGCGGCGGCGATCAGGAGCGCCGCGCGATCGGTTTCGTCCAAGGCCACGGCGACCAGATCGGCGGCGTGTTCGGTGATGAAACCGGTATGCAACTGGCCGGCGCGGAAGGCCGTATGGCGCAACACCGCGCCGAGATAATCGATGTTATTGCTGACGCCGAGCAGCACGAATTCATCCAGTGCGCGCACGATGCCGTCGGCCGCCGCGTCGCGGGAAGCGCCGTGGCAGACAAGCTTGCCGACCATCGAATCAAAAGCCGCCGTGATCGCCTGCCCTTGGCGGATGCCGCCATCGAAGCGCACGCCATCACCGTCCGGCACGCGCAGCAGCTGGACAAGGCCGGTCGCGGGCCGGAAATCGTGCTCGGGTTCTTCGCAGCAGATGCGGCATTCGATGGCGTGTCCGCGCTGGCGGATCTGATCTTGTGTCCACGGCAGGCCGAGGCCGGCCGCGACGCGCAGCTGCGCTTCCACCAGGTCAAGCCCGCACACCATCTCGGTGACCGGGTGTTCGACCTGCAGACGTGTATTCATTTCGAGAAAATAGAATTCGCCATCGGGCGCGAGAATGAATTCAACGGTGCCGGCGTTGCGGTAGTTGGCGCTGGCCGCCAGTTCGACCGCGGCCTTGCAGATCTTGTCGCGTAGGCCAGCCGGCATGTTCGGCGCGGGTGATTCCTCGATGATTTTCTGAAAGCGGCGCTGTACTGAGCATTCACGCTCAAACAAGTGCACGACATTGCCCTGGCCGTCGCCCATCACCTGCACTTCGATGTGGCGCGGGCGTTCGATGTAGCGCTCGGCGTAAACCCGGCCATCGGCGAAATAACGCTCGGCCTCGCCCATTGCGGTGCGCGCGCGGGCGGCGAGTTCATCGGCACTGCGCACAATGCTCATGCCTTTGCCACCGCCGCCGGCAGCGGCTTTGATCAGCAGCGGGAAGCCGATCTTGGCGGCCTGTTCGACAAAAACGTCGAGGTCACCATCCTGGGTCACGCTAGGCGAGACCGGCACGCCGGTGCGCACCGCAAATTCCCGTGAGTGGATCTTATCGCCCATCAGGCGAATGACTTCCGACTGCGGGCCAACAAAGGCCAGGCCCGCGCTCTCTACCGCTTCGGCAAATTTCGCGTTCTCCGATAGGAAGCCATAACCTGGGTGGATGCACTGCGCGCCGTGAGTTTTCGCGATAGCCAGCAGTTGCGCGATATCGAGATAAGCGGCGGTCGGCACATCGGCTAGCAATTCCACGGCGACATCGGCCAGGCTCACATGGGGCGCGTGGCGGTCTTCGTGGTGATAGACGGCGATGGTGCGCAGGCCGAGCCGGTGCGCGGTGCGGATCACGCGGCAGGCGATTTCACCGCGATTGGCGATCAGGATGCTGTCGAACATGGATGAGTCTGTCGTTAGTCGTGTGCGGGCAGTGCGCCGATCAGGCCGGGCTCTGCGATTTTTCGTGAAGTATACCGTCTTTGGCGAGCCAGGCTGCAGGGACCACGATGGGCAGGTCGAGCAACATCTGGGCATAGGCCTTGCCCTGCGGATCGTGACGCAGCGAGGCCACACCGCCGCCACCCAGGGCGTGCTCCAGCACGAAGTTGAAGCCATCCAGTCCGGGCCAGGGGTAGCGCATGACCGGACCGGACGCCAGATGGGCGAACCAGTCTGCGACCACGTCGCTATTGAGCTGGGCGCGCAGCAAGGGCAGGAATTCCGTACGGCGTGCCAGCACACCGATATTGGCGCTGTCACCCTTGTCACCGGAGCGTGCGTGGGCGAGGGCGCGCAGCGGCACACTGCTGCCATTGGCCGGCGGCTTCGCCGGCATATTCTCGGCGCTGCGGGGGCCGGAACAGGCCGCCTCGCCGTGTGGGGCCGCTACGCCGTAACGCTCCGCATCCAGCAACACTGCGATGCGCACATGGGCTTTGGGAATCAGGCAGGAATAGAGCCGAATGACCGGTTGCACCGTCGGCCGTCCGCCGGCGAAACCGGTCAGGCCCTGGGCCATGGCGGTGGCGGCGGGGAAGATTTCGCGGGCGAAGATTTCCAAGGCGCGTTTGTCAGGGTGGGCAACCCCGATTTTAACCACCACCTCACGAGTATCCCGCGAGCGTGCATGAGGACCGTAGGTGCTCTCGGCGCCCAATATTTCGACCGACACCTCGCGGTAGTCCAACAAGCCAGCCTCAGCGAACAAGCGCCGGGTGCGTGTGAGTATCGCTTGCGCGACACGCTCACCTTTGCGCCGCGCCTCGAGCCCACCGATCATCATGGTGGCGGTCGCGCGATAGCCGTCGGGATAGGTGGCCGAAACCTTGTAGGAGCCGCTCGGTGCATGGCCACGCGCGCCACTCACCGCGACGCGCTCAGCGCCGACCTCAGTCACGGTCACCGCTGAAAAGTCACAGCACACATCCGGCAGCATGTAGTGGGCGGGGTCGCCTATTTCGTAGACGATTTGTTCAGACACGCTGGCGCGACTGATCAAGCCGCCGGTGCCAGCCGGCTTGCTGATGACAAAACTGCCGTCGGGCGCGCACTCGGCGATCGGGAAGCCCATGTCGTCCCAACCCGGCACCGCTTCCCAGTCGGTGAACAGTCCACCCGTGCACTGCGTTCCGCACTCGATGATGTGGCCGGCGAGCGAGCCTGCCGC
>JANMJF010000425.1:0-1543 GCA_031371245.1 Pseudomonadota bacterium
GCAGTATCGCTGGACAGCCAGCCGTGTTTCTTCAAGGGCCGCGCGACCTTGAAGCCGGGGGTGCCTTTCTCGACGATGAACATCGACATGTCGCGATTGCGACCCGGCGCGCCGGTCTTGGCCGCGACAAAATAGATATCGCCATATACGCCATTGGTGATGAACATCTTGGCGCCGTTCAACACCCATTCCTGGCCGTCGCGCCGCGCACTGGTGCGCATGCCGGCCAGGTCTGAACCGGCATCGGCCTCGGTCATGGCGACCGCTGCGATGCGCTTGCCGGCGATGATGTCCGGCATATAGCGCTCGAGTTGTTCTTGGCTGCCGGCATGGTGTAGATGCGGGCTCGCCATGTCGGTGTGCACCAGCACGGTGACGGCAAACCCACCATAGGATGAGCGACCGAGTTCTTCGGCCAGCAACGCGGTCGCGAGCGTATCCATCTCGCTACCGCCATATTGCGCAGCGTAACGAATGCCGAGTAAACCGAGCGATCCCATATCGCGCAGGATGTCGCGCGGCACCATACCGGCTTCTTCCCAGGCGTCGGCCTGCGGCAGTACGCGCTCAGAAATAAAGCGGCGCAAGGTGGTGCGCAGCATCTCGTGTTCGTCGGTGAAATAAGGCCAGGCGGCGTTGCTGTGATCAGCGCTCATGGAATGCTCCGAAGCTTGCAATTCATAAAAACCTGCGGCAGTGTCGAGGCGCATTCCCCCTCGTGTCAATCGACCCCTGCGCCGCCACCATGATCACTCGCATCGACGCTCACTCACAGACCTTCACGCACAATGCCGAAAGTTACGCAAGCTTGCTCGCGCAGTTGCGTGAACGCATGGTCTGGGCGCTGGCCGGCGGCGGCGACAAGCTGCGCGCGCGCCATCTGGAGCGCGGCAAGGTGCCGGTGCGCGATCGTATCGATCTGTTGCTCGATGCCGGCAGCCCGTTTCTCGAATTGTCGGCACTGGCCGCCTGGGGGCTGTATGGTAACGAAGTGCCGTCGGCCGGTGTTGTCACGGGTATCGGCCGCGTCAGCGGCGTGCCGTGCATGATGATTGCGAACGACGCGACGGTGAAGGGCGGCAGCTTCTTCGCCGAAACTGTGCGCAAGCACGTGCGTGCCCAGGAAATCGCCTGGGAAAATCGTCTGCCCTGTCTTTATCTGGTCGACTGCGGCGGCGCCTTCCTGCCCGAGCAGGATCGTGTGTTTCCTGACTACGGCCATTTTGGTACGACCTTCTATCATCAGTGCCGCATGAGCGCCGATGGCCTGCCGCAACTCTCGGCCGTGTTTGGCGGTTGCACAGCCGGCGGTGCTTATATCCCCGCACTGTCCGATGAATCGGTGATGGTTGAGGGCACTGGTCGCATTCATCTCGGCGGCCCAACTATCGTCAAGGCCGCGATCGCCGAAGTGGTGGACGGTGAAACCCTCGGCGGTGCCGCAATGCATGCGCGCGTGTCGGGGGTGACCGACTATCTGGCCAGGAACGAACACGAGGCACTGGCTAAGCTGCGCGACATCGTCGCCCATCTCAACTGGCCG
>JANMJF010000468.1:0-5071 GCA_031371245.1 Pseudomonadota bacterium
CCTTTCAAGTCGCGCAGGTCGCGCGGCCGCTGGGCATTCCGATCATCGGCCAGGGCGGGGTGACCTCGGCCGCCGATGCCATCGAGTTTCTGCTCGCCGGCGCGACCGCGGTCGGTGTCGGCACCGGGCTTTTCTACGATCCGCTGCTATGCAAGACCATCAACGCCGGCCTGATCGATTACCTGGATCGACACGGCCTCGCGCAGGTGAGTGACTTGACGGGAGCGTTGCGCTTGCACAGCGTCTAAGGCGGGTCGCGCTTTATTGTTTGTCCAGTCGTTTGAGAAACACGCGCATTTCTTTTGCCGCTTGAATATCGCCGCGCCGCGCCGCGACTTCGATACCCTGGGCATAGGCGGCTCTCGCATCCGTAGCCGCGCCGCTGGCGGCCAGCGCGCGGCCGAGCAGTTTCCAGGCCGCTGAATACTCCGGATCCAAAGCGACCGCGCGACGCAGGTGTTCGATTGCCTGCGCGGGCGCTGTTTCCAAACACGCATTGCCGAGACTGAAACGCAGCAGGGCCGATTCACCCTGCGTGGCGAGCAAGGCCTCAAGCCGCTCGATAGCCGGTTTCACTGCCCGGGGAACGGGCCGCGCGGCTTCATTCGCGACCTTCGTCCTTGATGCGTTTGGGATCGATGCCGAGGCTGCGCAGTTTGCGGTAGAGATGGGTGCGTTCAATGCCGACCCGCTCCGAGACACGACTTACGCTGCCATTGAAGGCGCGCAGCTGGTATTCGAGATAGGCCTTTTCGAACTGCTCGCGCGCTTCGCGCAAGGGCAGATCGAAGCCTGGCAGCAGCGGCTCGGCGCTAGCTTGTGGATGGAGGCCAAGCATGACGTTGACCTCGGTCACTTCGACCTGGCCGCTGCCGCCCAAGATCAGCAGACGCTGAATGAAGTTCTTCAACTCGCGCACATTGCCCGGCCAGTCGTAGTCCTGCAGTCGGTAGCGCACGGTGCTCGACACTGCGCGACGCGGCAGTCCCTCACGGGTTTCGAAGTAGGTCAGGAAATGATCCACCAATTCATCGATGTCGCCGCGCCGTTCACGCACGGGTGGCACGCTCAGCGGCAACACGTTGAGCCGATAGTAGAGATCTTCGCGGAACTTGCCGACGGCGACCAACTCAGCGAGATTGCGGCGCGTGCTGGCGATGATACGCACGTCGATGTCGACCGGTTCGCGTCCGCTGACACGCAGGAAGGATTGGTTTTCGAGCGCACTTAGAAGGCGCGCCTGGGTGCTCATGTCCATGTCGGCGATGTCTTTCAGGAACAGCGTGCCGCCGTTGGCAAGCTCCAGCGAACCGAAGCTGAGTTTGCCGCTGTCTTCGATGCCAAATAGCTCGGCGTCAGGATTTTCACGCGCCAGGCCGGCGACGCTGACATTGACGAAACGACTGCTGGCGCGTCCGCCCTGACTGTGGATGAAGCGCGCGATGGTTTCCTTCCCGACACCCGATTCGCCGCTGATGAAAACACTGGTCTTGTGATCGGCGATGCGGCGCGCATCGGCGCGCAGTTTCTCCATTTCGAGGCTGGAGCCTATGGGCTCATTCTGCGCGTGGCTACGCTGGCGTAGACCGATGTTTTCGGACACCAGGCTGGCGTTCTCCAGCGCCCGTTGCACGGTCACCAGAATCTTGGCGATGGACAGCGGCTTCTCGATGAAATCGTAAGCGCCGAGCCGCGTCGCCTCGACTGCGGTTTCGACCGTGCCATGACCGGACATCATGATCACCGGCGTATCCACCGTCGTACCGTCGGACCATTCCTTGAGCAGCGTGATGCCGTCGGTATCGGGCATCCAGATGTCGAGCAGGATCAGATCGGGCCGGCGATGGCGGCGCGCCTCGCGTGCCCGCTCGGCGTTTTCGGCGATAGTGACCTCGAATCCTTCGTCCTCGAGGATCTCTTTCAGCAGCCCGCGAATGTCGGGTTCGTCATCGACGACCAGAATGTGGGCGGTACTCATACGGCGTTCTTCACTAGCCATTCTTGGTTCAGCGCCGGCTCCTTGTCGAGCGGCAAGCGGATGATGGCGACCGCGCCTGGCCCCTGGTTGTTGCGCAGCGTGACGACACCGTTATGTTCCTCGACGATCTTCTTGACGATGGCGAGCCCGAGACCTGTGCCGCGGGCCTTGGTCGAGACGTAGGGCTCAAAGATGTTCTGCATCAGTTGTTCAGACACGCCATCGCCGCGATCTTCGATGCGGATCTCGACGTGGTCCGCCTGGGCATATTGCGTGGTCGAGGTGGCGACAATGATATGCGCATTTGCCGCCTCAGGCGACGCTTCGAAGGCGTTTTTGATGAGGTTGTTCATCACCTGACGCAGCCGCGTTACGTCGCCCGATATCATGGGCAGGTCGGGCGCGAGGTGGGTCTCGACCGTGGCCTCGGGGTGGGCGCTGCGCAACAGTTCGACGACGCCGGCGAGCAGACCGTTGATGTCGACCGCGCCGCGACTGATGGTCGGTGTTTTGGCGTAGTCGGAGAAAGTGTTGACGATCGCCTTCATGGTTTCGACCTGCTGCACGATGGTGGTGGTCAGACGTTCCAGCGCCTCGCCATCTTCGGCGCTGAGCTTCTTGAGGTATTTCTGACGCAGGCGTTCGGCCGCCAGTTGTATCGGCGTGAGCGGGTTCTTGATCTCGTGGGCCAGGCGGCGCGCTACTTCTGACCAGGCGGCGTCGCGCTGGCCCTGGATGATCGCCGTGATGTTCTCGAACACGATCACGTAGCCGCGTGCGGCATCGCCTTCGGCGGCCAGTGCCGTGCCGCGACACATCAGCACCCGCCGGCCATCGGACGCGAAGACCGTGATTTGCTCCTGCCATTGCCGTCGCTGTTCGGCGATCAAGGGCGCGACGGCCTCAGCCAGTGGCTGCAGGTGATCGTCGGCCCGACAGACATCTAAAAAGGACGCACCCGGCACCGCACCCGCACCGAGTTCCAGCATGTGTGAGGCGGAGTCGTTGAGGGTGGTGATGCGTGCCGAGTCGTCGAGGGCGATGACGCCCGAGGACAATTGCCGTAATACGGTGTCGAGGTATTCGCGCTGGGTTTCCACCTCGACCCGTGCGCGACCGATACGGCGCGTCATGTCGTTGAAAGAGCTGACCAGGAAACCCATCTCGTCGTTACTTTGCACCGGCAGGCTGGTGGCATAGTCGCCGGCCGCGACCGCTGCCGTGCCGGTTGCCAGATCGCGGATCGGCGCGGCCAGGCGGCGCGCAGAGTAGAACGCGGCCCACACCGCAGTCACGATGCTGAACAACAGCACCATCGTCAGCGACATGGCGAAGCTGAGCTTGAGCTTGTCACGCAGATAGTCGAGCTCGTGATATTTGGCATAAGCGTCTTCAACGGTCGCTGCCAGTTTGTTAATCCGCGTTGAAATCGGAAAGAGCGCATGCAGTACTCGGCGCTGGCCCGAGCCCGGTGCAACGTTAACGTTGACTACCACGCGCACGAACAAGGTGCCGTCGCGCAGCGGATCGAGCCCGATATAGCTACGCCCCTGACGCACTTGGATAAGGAGCGCTTCGGACGGCATGTGAGGAATGAGATCGGTGATGCGGCTGCTGGTCGCGAGCGGCTCGCCATCGCTGCTGAGCAGCGTCAATTCGTCGGCGCCGCTGTGGGCGCGCATCGCATCGAGTACCGCAGAGCCTGGCGTCCAGGTGCTCGCGACCACGATACTGTCAGGGTCGCGCAAGGCGTCGAGATTGAGCGGCGTGCGTTCCGGCGCACCCTGGCCGATTTCCTCGGCCATTGTCTCGGTCTGCGACAGCAGATCGCGCATGCGCAGGTCGAGGGCCTCACGCCCCAATTCCAACGCGCCCTCAAGCGCTTGGCCGATGCGCACATCGAACCAACTGTCGATGCCGCGTCTGAGAAAATCCAGGGAAAAGCCGTAGAGCACAGTCACCGGCAGCACCGCCAGCGCAACGAAGATCACGAGCATGCGCAATGTCAGCCGTGCACCGGGCTCGCGTGCGCGCAGTTGGCGCGCCAGACGTCGAACATTGATGCCGATCAGAGCCACGAAGGTCAGCAAGCCGGCGGTATTGGACAGCAATAACACCGAATACAACGCGCCGAACTTGGTCGAGTTCTGCATCGCGCCACTCATCAGCACCAGCGAGCCGAGCAGCGACAGGCTGAGCAGCGCGACCGCGCCCAACATTACGGTACGCGGTCGCTTTACAGGTGGGTTTGCCATCGAAACCAACCGCTGGACATGTGCCAGCTGGGCGAAATGTAGGCGACCGGGATCAGTGGCCCAGGCAGAGCGCGTATGGCGAGACGCAAGCGCATGGCGACTGCGAGATCCTGTGCGCCCGCGAGCTGGCGTGCCTCGGCGATGGGCACGTTGCGCATTCGACCCAGGTCGTCGGTTGCCAATTGTAACGAACCGTGGATACGTCGTACGCCGGTGACCCGATCGGCAAGGATGTATTGTTTGCTGAGCGCGTGGCGTTCGATGGTGAATTCGCGGTGGGCATTGAGGATCTCCGAGTCCCACAGCAACTTGCGCGGTCGCAAGATACGGATATCTACTTCGATGGTGATTGGTACGCCACTGTTGATGGCCTTGATGGCATCTTCACCAAATTGAAAATCGGCATCGGCATCGATCATGACAATGTCATTGGTGATGTGCTCGTTGGCGGCCGTCACCGTAATACTGCTCGCTGGTGAGAGCGGTACCCACAGCAGGGTGAAGAGCAGCATTAGCAGCCAGCCGGCACGCATAGATGTGCAAACGGGTTGCATCAGTGCACTGCCCTTTTCGTCAGAAGACAGTAATAGAAACCATCCATGTCAGCGTCTCCGGGCAGAATTTGGCGGCCATGGCGGGTTAGTCGTCCCGCGTCGATAGGCACCGGCACGACGTGCGCATCGTGGTGCTGTTCGAGCAACGTATCGATGATGTCGTCATTCTCAGCGCGCAAGATGGAACAGGTCGCGTACAACAGGCGGCCATCGTCGGCGAGCAGCGGCCACAGCGCATGCAACAGACGGCGTTGTTCCTTGGTCGCCGCAACAATATCAGCAGC
>JANMJF010000556.1:0-7999 GCA_031371245.1 Pseudomonadota bacterium
GGCCGAAGCCTTTCCCCCGTAGGGCGTATGCGGTATTAGCCCGACTTTCGTCGGGTTGTCCCCCACTATAGGGCAGATTCCCACGCGTTACTCACCCGTCCGCCACTCGCCACCCATATGTATTGCTACATATTGTGCTGCCGTTCGACTTGCATGTGTTAGGCATGCCGCCAGCGTTCAATCTGAGCCAGGATCAAACTCTTCAGTTTAATCGCTTCTGCCTGCTCCGAAGAGCGGGCTTAACTTGCATTGATGCACTCTATTTCAGACACTAGGTTTTAGTAGAGCCATCAGGGTTTCTGATGACGACTAAGCTAATCGCTAGCGCCCACACAAATTACTTAATTGGACAGATTTTTAAAGAACCTGCAGTTGCCTGGGCCGCTGCGAGAGGGCGCATTATACGCAGCGGCAAACCGTCGTCAACACCCCCGTCAAAAATGTTTTTCTGGAGGTTGTTTGGAGGCTATTAAGCCTAGGTGATGGGCTGGTGAATCAGCCGCTAAATAATCGATACACGTGCAATGCGTCGCTTACCAACCGCAATAATGGTTGAAGTCCCTCGGGGCAGTACCGCGTCGATGTCGACAACGCGGGCGCCATCCAAGCGCACGGCCCCCTGGCCTATGAGTCGCCGGGCATCGGAGGTACTCGCGGATAACTGCGCGGATTTTAGCGCTGTCGCCAGAGGCATAGCGGTACCTTGGGATTCCAACCGGTAGTTCGGGATATCAACGGGCACCTCGCCTCGGCTGAAACGGCTTAGAAAATCGTCGCGCGCGCTATCGGCAGCCTGAGCCGAATGAAATCTCGTAACCAATTCGCAGGCCAGCTCGATTTTCGTGTCGCGTGGATTCCGCCCTTGCTCGACCGCCTCACGCAATCCAGCGATTTCTTTGGAGGAGTGAAAACTCAATAAATCGTAGTACCGCCACATGAGTTGATCAGATATGGACATGAGCTTGCCGAAGATTTCCCCGGGCGCGTCGTTGATACCAATGTAGTTTCCCAGTGATTTAGACATCTTTTGCGCACCGTCGGTACCCTCAAGCAGCGGCATTGTGATCACGACCTGAGGTTCCTGCCCGTTCACCGCCTGTAGTTGACGCCCAACCAACAGGTTGAATTTCTGATCCGTGCCGCCTAATTCGACGTCCGCATTTAAGGCCACGGAGTCGTAGCCCTGAATCAGCGGGTACAGGAATTCGTGGATCGCTATCGGGCGTCCCTCTGTATAACGCTTGTGGAAATCGTCGCGCTCCAGCATCCGAGCTACTGTGTGCTGTGCCGCAATTCGAACCAGACCGGCAGCGTCGACTTTGGACATCCATTCTGAATTGAACACAACCCGAGTTTTCTCTTCGTCGAGCACCTTGAACACCTGTTCGCGGTACGTTTCAGCATTGGCGCTGACTTCTGCTGCCGTCAGGGCTGGGCGAGTGGCGTTCTTGCCAGTCGGGTCGCCAATTAATCCCGTGAAGTCGCCAATCAGGAACACGATTTCGTGGCCGAGGTCCTGGAACTGACGCAGCTTGGTCAATAAAACTGTATGGCCTAGATGCAAGTCGGGAGCCGTGGGGTCAAATCCGGCCTTGATTCGCAGCGGACGCCCGGTTGATAGTTTCTTGCGGAGTTCATCCTCGATAAGTATTTCGACGGTTCCTCGACGGATAACCGCGAGCTGCTCTTCGACAGGGAGACTTGGTTCGATGTCACTCATGAAGCAATTCAGGCCTTGATCTGAAAAATGATAAGAAACATTGACGTAACAAAATTATGACGCTACTTTCCCGAGCCAAGTCCCACCGCCGCGCCCGAAATCAGCACAATATTCATGAAGTACCTTGGGATCACAAGAAGGCGGTGGTTTTCGTCGTTCCAGACACCGCAGCTACCTCAGCTCCGGTCGCTGGCGTTTCTGATCCCAACATCTCTGGCCGTACTAGCCATCCAACAAGCCACGCGCATCACGCCGGCGATGAACGTGCCGTCAGTCCAGCGCCAAATCGGTATCGCACTTCCAGATCACAAATCAGCCGTGCTTGAGGACGCATATCGAATGTTTGGGCGTCTGCCGTTTGAGCCAGACCCGATCGCGGCGCCCGACAACGCAGCGTCGACGCTCGATATCGCTACTATCGCAGAAAGCGACACGCCGGCAACGGCTTCGCGCATGGACCACGCATGGGTCAACGTCACAGTAGCCCCGGGCGACAATCTATCGTTGATTTTTTCGCGTCTCAAGCTGTCCTCTACTGACCTCCACCAAATTGTTGGACTAGGCAAGGCGACTTCTTCGCTCAAAGATCTACGGCCGGGACAAACTCTTCGATTTCGCCTTCACGACACATCGATCGCGGAGATGGTGTTCGAAGTCGATCAATTAAACTCACTGAGCGTGGAACGCAATGGCACCGGCTTCATTGCACGAGTCGACTCGATCGAACCGGATATAAAGGTCACGGCTGCGACCACCACCATTAGCCAGTCGCTCTTCGTTGACGGCCAGAAAGTCGGATTGTCCGACGCTGTGATCATGAAGCTCATCGATATCTTTGGTTGGGACATCGATTTCGCTCTCGACCTGCAACCAAATGCTCACTTCAGCGTAATTTACGAAGAGATCTATAAAGGCCAACAACTAGTTAAACAAGATCGCATTCTTGCCGCTGAGTTCGTCAACCAGGGCAAACGCATGCGAGCGGTGTTGTACACCAGTGCCGACGGTCGTTCGTCCTATTACTCGGACAAGGGCGAAGCGATGCATAAGACCTTCCTGCGCACACCAGTAAAATTCACGCGGATCAGCTCTGGATTCACGCTAGCCCGCCGCCACCCGATCCTAAATACGATTCGTGCACACCGCGGCGTAGATTACGCGGCGCCAATTGGAACCCCGGTGCGCGCTACCGCCGATGGAAGAATTCTGGCCGTCGGTATTGGGGCCGGTTACGGCAACTTGGTCGAGATACGGCACGGCGATATTTACAGCACTTTATACGGGCACCTTTCGCGTTTCGCCCAAGGGCTCAAGCGCGGCAGTGTAGTCACCCAAGGACAAGTCATTGGGTACGTAGGCCAAACGGGCTTGGCAACTGGACCGCATTTGCATTACGAGTTCCGCATCAACGGCATCCACCGTGACCCACTTAAGGTTGCCTTGCCGCACCTGCCCATTGAGAAACGCTATATGGCAGACTTTCGCGAGCGCGCCGCACCGCTGCTGAACCAACTCGATGTCCTGGTTGCGAAACACGACAATTCGCATACCACCTACATCGCACAATTGGACTCGAACAAGTACCTGCAAGCGGCCGACAGTAATTCGCCCAATTGAAGGGCGCGGAGCCCACTTCCATCAGCACCGGGCTCTATCTTGGCCTGATTTCCGGCACGAGCATGGACGGTGTGGATACGGTCCTGGTAGAGATCAGTGACGGTAGCTTTCAAACCGTGGGCGGACTCACCCACCCCTATCCGCAACATCTCAACGCGATGCTTCATAGCGCAATCGCGCCGGATGCTCGGCTCAGCCTGCACGAGATCGCTACGCTCGATGTCGAAATAGGCGAGTGCTTTGCTGAGGCCGCCAGCATGCTGCTCGCAACACTCGACATACCGTCGGCTGCCATCACTGCAGTCGGCAGCCACGGACAAACTCTGCGCCATGCACCTCACGCGGCGCGACCCTATAGCATCCAGATCGGTAGCCCGTCGGTAATTTCTGCGCGACTTGGACTGACTACCGTCGCCGATTTTCGCTCGATGGATATTGCGTACGGTGGTGAGGGCGCGCCTTTGGTTCCCGCCTTCCACGAATGGCTGCTACGGGATCGTGGCGAGAATCGCGTGATCGCTAATATCGGCGGCATTGCCAACATCTCGCTCCTGCCTGCGCAAGAATCCGAGCCCATCGCGGGATACGACACTGGTCCAGGCAATTGTTTGATGGACGCATGGTGCATGCGCCATCGCGGCGTCGGCTACGACGTTGGTGGCCAATGGGCGGCGAGTGGCAATGTCGATCCGGCGCTACTCGCCATGCTCTTGGCGGATCACTACTACACGGCAGCACCGCCTAAGAGCACAGGTCGCGAAGTATTCAATCTTTCCTACCTCGACTTGGCGCTCACACACGGCCGTTTCGCCGACTTAGCGCCAGCCGACATCCAGGCGACCTTAGCGGAACTGACGGTCGAAAGCCTTGCTCGAGAGGTGGAACGAAGCGGCCAGAATTGGAGCGTAAAACTTTTCGTTTGCGGCGGCGGGGCCCACAATGCACACCTGATGCGCCGCCTCACCACACGCCTCGCCCCCGTAGTACTCGCACCGACCAGCGCTCTCGGTCTCGACCCCGATCTCGTCGAAGCCAGTGCGTTTGCATGGCTGGCTCACATGCGTCTGCACAATCGGCCCATACGAATGACCACCGGTCGCGCAGCTCGCCAAATGCATCTAGGCGCCGTGTATTCGCCGACACTCACTTAGAGCAATAGACTTAGCGTAGGTGGACACTCCACCAACAGGACCGCAGGGTCGAACCGCCGCCCGCAGTCGGCACGCCTACAGGGCCCGAACCGGCCCCGACACGATCAGACAGAAAACGAGGAGCCGCAACCACACGTGGTGGTTGCGTTAGGATTACGGATCACGAATTGTGAACCCTCAAGACCTTCGGTGTAGTCAATCTGGGCGCCCATCAGATATTGCACGCTCATCGGGTCGACCAAGAGCTTCACGCCCTGGTTCTCGACGATGGTGTCGCCATCGGTCTCGTTCTGGTCGAACGTGAACCCGTACTGGAAGCCCGAGCAGCCGCCGCCCGAGACGAACACCCGCAGCATCAAGTTCTGATCGCCTTCTTCGTCGATCAGCTGGCGAACCTTCATGGCTGCGGAGTTGGTGAATACGAGGGGATTTTCCTGAACTTCCATCACGATGTACCTGTGGTTCTGAGACTCTGACGCGGCCACGGTAGTACCTCCCCCGGCACTATTCAACCTCGTGAGCCTTGTGTCTATTCGTATTTGACCTCAGTCACCCGTCCGTCGTGGTCGAGTGCCAGCGGCGCCCGGTGGGCATCCGAAATGCGCACCAGCTTGCCATTTACCTCGGCCCCCATCGCCATTTCGATGAGCGCGTAGTACACATCGCCTTCGACCCGGGCGCTCGACGCCAGTTCAACGTGCTCTGATGCATAGACATCGCCGCGCACCACGCCATGCAAAATGATGTGGGGCACCCGCACTTCGCCTTCGATGGCGCCGCGGTCGCTGACGGTCAAGGTTGCCTTGTCATCGCCATCGGAAGCAACGTTGCCCTTGATCTGGCCGTCGACATGCAGCCCACCGCTAAAGCGGATGTCACCGACCACCCGCGACTGGTGACCGATCAGTGAATTGGTCTTGGACGGCTTGCGCTTTTTCGATCTCCCCAACATCTACTGCCTCCTCAGTTCTGTACTGATGCCCAGTCGTAGGTTTCGGACGACGAGCTTTGGGCCGGAATTCTACTCTGTACCGCCACGCTGATCTGGCGCGGAATAAAACCATCCGGCAGCTTGAGGCTGCCCTCAAACAGACGAAAATGTTTGAACTTGAAGGCCAGACTGTCCGAGCCTGCCTCGATCACCTCACCCTGGGCGAGGGTCTTGTTCTGACCTTTGAGCTCGCCTTTGACCGCAATACGAATAGAACCTTCGGCGACGAGATCGTTTTCGTCGATATGAGCCAGCACCAGCCGGTAGCTGAAGCGTCCAGCGCTGTCGAGGGGCCGGAGTTGTATGCCCTTCACCTGCGCGCCGACATCAGCGTCCGAGGCCCCCACCACATCGCGGTAAAACGCGATGTCCGCTTTAAGCTTGGCCACCTCGGCCTGCATTTGCACAAATTGCAGGTGATCGTCGCTACGCGCGGACTTGTCGATTTCCTGGCCGCGCTGGAGCCGCGCCACCTCATAACGAAGCGCAGAATTATCTTCGCGCAGACGCGCCACTTCCTCACCGGGGGCACCGGCTCTGACACGAGGCACCATGGCACGCGCCAGACTGCGCAATTGACCAAAATCGACCACCATGGCCACCACCAGCAGGGTCACGAGCACGATGCCGCCGCCAATCAACAGGCGTCGCAGTGGCCGATGCTGCTTGATGACCAGCTTCACAACCGCTCTCCGCCCGGCTGGTGCTGTGCATCGCTACGCGCGCAGGCAGGCAGGCCGTGCCGACGGATATTCGTATTTGAGCGCATGGTTTGGTATGTCGTTAGGCAAGTAGCGCGGGTGGGCGCTCGCCGCAGCTTGGCGGCCGGTTGCGGAGCAGCTCCGGACGTTAGCGATCAAAGCCGGGCCGGTCAATCGCCACAGGCTGTTGGTCCACGGACACCGCAACTCGATTTCAGGCACGCGCGCCAGCATCCGGCCGTGCCGTCGTAGAATGACCGATCCAGACGCTGGAGCCGAGCTATGTACTCGTGGATCAAGGCCTTTCATGTGATTTTCATGGTGACCTGGTTCGCCGGCCTGTTTTATCTGCCGCGCCTGTTCGTCTACCACACCACGACCGAGGACACGCCGGGCAAGGCACGCTTCAAAATCATGGAACGCAAGCTCTACCGCGGCATCATGACGCCCGGCGGGGTGCTGACCGTGGGGTCCGGACTGTGGCTGGTAACCTTGCGCGGCACCGAATGGTTCGTGCAGGCCGGCTGGCTGCACGTCAAACTGGGCCTGATGCTGGGCCTCGTGGTTTATCACGTCTATCTGGGACGCTGTGTCATGCACTTTGCCGCCGACACCAATCAACACGGCCATGTCTTCTATCGCTGGCTGAACGAGGCACCGGTGCTGGTGCTGGTCGCTGCCGTGCTGCTCGCCATCCTGCAGCCGTTTTGACGCCCGGGACCACGCCGTCGATCGTGTTGTGCATCGGTGGGCACGACCCGAGCACCGCCGGTATTCAGGCCGACATTGAAACCTGCGTAGCTTTCGATTGTCTGGCGCTGACCGTGGTCAGCGCCTGGACCACCCAGAACACGGCGACTCTCCACCGGGTAATGCCGGCGGCAGTTGATGAGGTCATGGCGCAGATCGAACTGCTGCGCGAGGAGTTTCCCATTCACGCCTGCAAGCTGGGGCTGTTGCCGACCGTCGCCCACTGCGAACGCCTCGCCGACTTGTTCGCCGGCCCACTGGCGGGCTGCCCGCTGGTAATCGATCCGCTGTGGCGCGCCGGATCGGGCGGCGCCCTGGTGCAAGAGGCCTTCGTAAGCGTCTTTCTGGAACAACTCTTGCCCCACGCGACGGTGGTCACCCCCAACCGCCAGGAAGCCTTGTATTTCGGCGCCGCCGAGGATCCCCAGACCGCAATCACTCACATGCTGGCAAACGGCTGCCGGGCCGTGCTGCTGACCGATGCCTTGGCGGACGGCCGGGACATCGTCAATCAACTCCATTCTCGCGACGGTCGCTGTGAGTCCTTCACCATGGCGCGCTACCCCGGCGACTATCACGGCACCGGCTGTACCCTTGCGACCGCTATTGCCTGCGGTCTGGCCAGTGGCTGCTCACTGCGGGAAGCAGTGGTCGAGGCCCAGCATTTCGTCCACACGGCGGTGGCCCGAGCGTGGCGGCCTGGCAGTCACCAGCACATTCCAAGACGTACGCCGAGTTCGAGAATATGAGTGTGTGCCCGGCCCTGCCGCGCCGCGGACTCTACGCTCTAACACCGGACAAAGGCGGTGATACTTCGCAGCTGCTGGCACGGGTGTTGGCTGTGATCGCCGGTGGCGTGACGCTGGTGCAATATCGTGACAAACCGGCGACCGCCGCCTTACGCGAGACGCGCGCCCGCGCCCTGGTGATGGCCTGCCACGCACGGGGCGTGCCGCTAATCGTCAACGATGACGTCAGCCTCGCCACTGAGGTGGGCGCGGCCGGCGTTCACCTCGGGCGCGACGATGGCGACCTCCGCACGGCACGGGCACTGCTGGGGGCGACGCGC
>JANMJF010000572.1:0-3857 GCA_031371245.1 Pseudomonadota bacterium
ATACTGCCTCGGGCGTCGCCTGTACCGGCTGGTCGGGCGGGATATTGAGAATACGCACTGCATCGCGCATCACACTGGCGAACACCGGCGCCGCCGCGACCTTGCCGCCGAAGTACACGCCGCGCTGCGGTTCATCGATGATGACGACGGCCACCAAGCGTGGGTTGTCGGCCGGAATCATGCCGGCGAACAGCGACCGTTAACGATGCTCGGCATAACCAGAGGTGGTCGATTTATGCACCGTGCCGGTCTTGCCCGCCACCGAATAGCCCGGCACTGCGGCCAATGCGCCGGTACCCTTGGTGATCACGCGCGTCAGCATGTGGCGAATCTGCTGGGCCGTCTCGACTTGGATGATGCGCTTGCGCGGCCCTTGTTCGTCCAAGCGCACGATGCTCAAGGGCTGCATCCAGCCATCGCTCGCCAGCACCGTGTAGGCACGCGCGAGTTGCACGGCGGTCACCGACAGGCCGTAACCGAAGGCGAGTGTCGCGTGTTCGATTTCGCTCCAGTTGCGATACTCGTTCAGACGACCATAACCCTCGCCGGGCAACGCAATCTCAGAGATCGAGCCAAAGCCGAAATCGCGAAATGCCTTCCACAGCACGTCGGGCTCGAGCGACAGCGCCACTTTGCTCGCGCCGACATTGCTCGACTTTTCGATGATGCCGCCGAGATCGAGCAGCCCGTAGTTCTTGATATCGCGCACGGTGTCCTTGCCGATCTTGAAGCGGCCAGGTGTGGTATCGACCGTCGACTCGGGTTTGTACTGGCCGCTCTCAAGAGCCGCCGCCAGTGTGAAAGGCTTGAGAGTCGAACCGGGCTCAAACAGATCCGTCACGGCACGATTGCGGTAGCGCTCACTGCTCAGGTTGTCGCGATTATTAGGATTGAACGAGGGTTGATTAACCAACGCCAGCACTTCGCCAGTGCGCGGGTCCACCACCACCATCATGCCGGCGCGTGCTTCGTTCTGCTGCACGGCTATTTTCAGGGCGCGATAGGCCGCGTACTGAATGCGCTGGTCGATGCTCAGATAAACGTCGCGGCCAGGGCGCGTGGCACGCAGACGTTCGACGTCCTCCACCACTCGCCCGATGCGATCCTTGATGACGCGGCGCAGACCAGGCTCGCCCTTGAGAATGTGATCGTAAGACAGCTCGACGCCTTCCTGGCCCTGGTCATCGACATTGGTGAAACCGAGGATGTGCGCCGCCACCTCACCGGTCGGGTAATAGCGGCGCTGTTCTTGCTGCAGATGGAGTCCGGGAATTTCCAAACGCTTGAGCGCATCGCCTTCGTCTGGGGTCAGATGCCGCTGCAGATATACGAACTTCTTTTCCAGACGCGGCATGATCAGCGTCTCGAGCTGGTCAAGCGGAATGCCTAGGACCTTGCACAGCTTCAGCCATTTGTCGCGCGACTCGACGACACGGCGCGGTTGCACCCACGCCGATTGTGTCGGCGTGCTGATGGCGAGCGGTTCGCCGTTGCGGTCGAGGATCATGCCGCGATTGGCATCGATGCGTTCAACGCGCAGATAACGCGCATCACCGTGGCCCTGGAGAAACTCGCGCTTATTGATTTGCAAATCAAGCCCGCGCCAGCACAGTATCAGCGCGCCGACGATGAACATAGCGACCACGATGCGGCGCCGCAGCTTGAGTTCCCGACGGCTTTCAGCGCGCGCACTCATTGCAGCTCCACCACCTGTCCGAGCGCCGGCACGACCATGCCGAGTTTATCGTTGGCTATCTGTTCGACACGCAATTCCGCGCCCCAGGTCGCCTGCTCCAGCAACAACTGTCCCCACTCCTGATCGAGCCCCTGTTTAACCTCATGCAGGCTTTGCAGCTCGACGAACAGGCGGCGGCTCTGGTGCCGAGACAGCACCAACTCCACTGCTGAAGCGAAGGTCATGAGTCCGGCCACAACAGCCACTAGCAAGGTCTTCATGCCACCCGCTCCGCGACACGCAGACGTGCGCTGCGCGCGCGCGGATTGGCGCTGATTTCGGTGGCGCTGGCCTGCACGGCTTTGCGCGCGACGAGACGAAAGTGTAGATCGGATTCGCTTGTCGGTTGACGCGCGAGCGCGTCCAGTTCGCGAAAACGGCGTTTCACGAAACGGTCTTCGAGGGAATGAAAGGCGATGACGAGAATGCGGCCGCCAATTCGCACCAAATGCAGGGCTTGGGCGAGGGCGCGCTCGATCTCACCCAATTCGTCGTTGATGAAAATCCGCAAGGCTTGGAAAGTGCGCGTGGCGTTGTCGATGCGTCCGCCGTGATGAGGAAAACAGGAGTGCACGACCTTGACGAGTTCGAGGGTGGTGGCGAGCGGCGCGCGACGACGCGCTTCTACCACGCGTTTGGCGATCAAGCGCGAGCGACGTTCATCGCCGAACTGCCACAGTACGTCGGCGATTTCATATTCGCTTGCAAGCGCGAGCCATGCGGCCACACTTTGACCACTGCTCGGGTCCATGCGCATATCGAGGGGACCATCGTGGCGGAAGCTGAAGCCGCGCGTCGCATCGTCGACCTGTGGCGAGGAGATGCCTAGATCGAACAGAATGCCGTCGACTTCGTGCGCGCCACAGTCCGCGATCGAGGAAAACGCTGCATGCATGACCGTCACGCGGACGTCCTCAGCGGCGAGTTCGCGCGCGCAGGCAATGGCCTGCGGATCACGATCGAACACATAAAGCCGGCCAGCGGGGCCCAGTCGTGCAAGCAGCGCGCGACTATGCCCGCCGCGACCAAACGTCGCATCGATATAGGTGCCGGAGGTTTGCACTTGCATGAGTTCGAGTACTTCATGCAGCAGCACCGGAATGTGAGCAGATCCTGCTATCACTCACAGCGAGAGAGATTCCAGACTGGCCGACGATGAGTCGACGCCGTCGGCTACGTCGCGCAACCATTTGTCGCGCTCGCTCTGCCAGGTCGCTGCGTCCCAGATCTCAAGTTTATTGCCTTGCCCCAACAGCGCTACTTGTTTGTCGATGCCGGCAATTTCGCGCAATTGTGGTGGAAGCAGCACCCGTCCATGGCCGTCGCACGGACATTCCGTCGCGTAGCCGCGCATGATCTGTTTGGTGCGCCGACTCTGGCGGTCGAAGTCAGACAGGCCGGCGAGCTTGGTCTCGATCAACAGCCATTCGGCAACGGGATACAGCCACAGCGCCAGATCCCAGGGATTCAAGGTGATCACGAGTTCCTGGTTGGGCAGCGTCGACAGCAGGTCACGAATACGCGTCGGGACGGCTAGTCGCCCCTTGGCATCGATGCTGATTGTGCTCTGCCCGCGAAACATCTAATCGACAGGGATCGGCTCACGACGGCAGTGGGAACGGGGCATAGGCGCCCATGCATTCCCAGTAGGCGATCACGAAAGATCCACTTTCTCCCACTATTTACCACCAGCCGGCACTATAAGGACGGCGGTAGAAAACTGTCAAGCAAATCGGGCTCCTCGGACGGGTAATTCTTGCTTTAGTTACAGTAACTTAGGGCGGTGGACCGAAAATACCCAATGGGCAGAATTGCTCGTATGGGAACGGTCCAATAAATCATCCAGATAAGCTCGTTAGCTCACCTGAATTATCAATTGGAGCAAGCACAGGGATGAAAAAGGCAAGTCGGCCTGTAAGCCGGGTTCTGTAATGCTGCGAGGCAGCACGGTGATCATTCATCTGCGACGCGTGTCGCCACACGCCTGAAGCGACCTACCCGGGAACTGGTGCGGACCACACTTCACCGCTTGCGCGGCACGTTCCCCTATTTGGTCTTGCTCCGGATGGGGTTTACCCTGCCACCGGTTTTCGCCGGCGCGGTGCGCTCTTACCGCACCATT
>JANMJF010000063.1:0-1531 GCA_031371245.1 Pseudomonadota bacterium
CGCCGCTATCCAGTTCCTGCTCAGCACCGATCGTCAGCACTACGCATCGCTCGCGGTCTGTTGGCAGCGTTATGCCGTGCTCCACGTGCTGGTGATGGTCGCGATCGCAGTGGTGCAAGGCCCCTGGTGGCGTGGTACGCAGGATCGTCAGAGCCGGCTGCGATCCGTTGCGGCTTGATGATTGCCCAGGCGATCGCGCCGCCGACGGCTAACAGCCGCCGGCGATCAGGATCTCGCCCTTGCTGCCATAGGCCGTGTCACCCGCCCAACGGCGCGCACGCGTGAAGACCGCGAGGCGCCTGGCCAGGGCAGGGTGGTAGGCGGCGAGATAGTGACGCATGAGCGTTATCACACCCAGCTCGAACTCGCCGCAGTCTGCGAACGCCGCAGTGGCCACACCGCTTTGATCGACCAACAGCAAGCTGCCGCGACGCATGCCGAAACCGACATGGGCTGCGGTGTGTCCCAGCACGGCAATGGTGCCGGCCAGCATGCGGTCACCGAGGTACTCGCCGGCGTCGCCCGCCACTACCACGAAACCGCGTCGCATGCGTTCGCCGCAACGCTGTCCGACGTTGCGGCCGACGACGATGACACCGCCGTTCATCCCGCAGGTCGCGCCCGGTGTGAGGCCACCCACGGCCTCACCGGCGCAGCCCTCAATGTGCAGGAAGCCACCGCGCATGCCCATGCCGGCACCGGCGCCCGCGTTGCCGCTGACGCGGATCTCACCGCCGCGCATCTCGCGTCCGAGTTCATCACCGACCGCGCCTTCGACTTCGATACGACCTTCGCGCAGGCCGCGACCAATGTGATGACAGGCGCCATTCAGACCGACCAGGCGCAAGCTGCGCGCATCGTCGCCGGTGATCTCAAACAGCTCGCCCAGCGCGACCGTACGATTGCCGACCGGCAGGCGCAGACGACGCAGGGCAGTGGCTTTAAGGCCGGACAGGGCGGCCGGTGTCAGCGCGCTCAGATCGAGTGCGCGGGTTGGCGCGGCGGCGAGGGTCAAGGTCAGCGCACTCATTGCAGGATAGTCCGCAGCTTGAAGTGAAAGGGCCCGAGCTTGCCACCGTAATTGCCGGCGCTGATGCGCAGCACACCGTGTTTGCGACCGCGACAGGCGGCTTGAATGCCAGCCCGCGTCGCGGCGGCAATTGCTTGTTCATCGAGACCATCGATGACGATTTCGAGCACCGCACCGACGTCGGCACTCAGTTCGCTCTCAACCGCACCGCGCAGCGTCGGACAGAACAGATGATTGGTCGAGGCCGGCAGCGTTTGGTATTTGGAGCCGACTTTGGAACCCGAGCGCACCACGCCACCGGGAAAGGGCATGATCACACCAGCAACTTGTCGCATCGCGACGATGGCGCGTTCGGCAGCCGCCAGGGCGCTGTCCTGGTCGCGCGCCAGGATGAGAAAATTGCCGCCGCCGATGGCTTTCACCACCCGCGTGTTTTCCTCGCACAGGAATTCGCCGTCCATGACCGGCACGCGCCAATAGCGTTTGGCGCCGAGCTTCTTC
>JANMJF010000582.1:0-4870 GCA_031371245.1 Pseudomonadota bacterium
GGTGTATACCGTCGGCCAAGACCAACCCGGCTTCATATAAATCGAACTGACGTCGGGGTTGCCAGGCTCGCTCTGAGGCCAGCACACCGGCACTCAGGCGGCTTCGTCGAGAATGAGGATCTCGCCACTGTCGCCATTGACTTTGATCATCGCGCCATCGGTGATCAACTGAATGGCATTGCGTAGCTGCACGGCCGGCAAACCATATTCGCGCGACAGGCAGGCACCGTGGGCCAGCATGCCGCCGGTCTCCAGCACCAGGCCTTTGATCAAGGGGAAGACCGGCATCCAACCAGGATCGGTGCTGTTGCAGATCAGAATGTCATCTTTTTCTACACGCCCGATCTCGGTCATATTGCGCACGATGCGTGCGCGCCCGGTCACTTCGCCGCGACTGGTGCCGAAACCGCGCAGTGCGCCATCGGCGCCTGGCGTTTCGTCGACGCGGTTGTCGAGCTGCAATACTTTGCCGGCTTGTAGATAGGTCGGGGTGTGCTCGACGCGCGCGTTACGCGCCTCGAAGGCACGTCGGCGGGCGGCAATCTTGGCGCGCACCAGAGGCAGGGAAGCGTGTCCGTCGAACACTTCGTAGAGTTCGTGCTTGGCTAAGAAAAAGAAATCGTCAGCGCCGCTCAGCACTTTGCGCGCGACCAGCCGACGCCCGATTTCGCTGAATACGCGCTTTTTCTGCAAAGTCATGCGGTCAAGAAAGTGACGTTCGTCATCACGGAACTTCAGGAAGCGCAGCGTATAACTCAGCACGGTCTTGAAGATTTCGGACTTGATGCCGCCCAAGCTCTGCTTCATGAAAGATTCCACCACCGCATCGGTGGCAGCCTTGCGCCGTGCGAGCAGGCGAGTCTCCACTTGCTCGGGGCGATTGGCCTCGCCGGCACCCTGCAGGGCGCGGAACGCGCGGTAATCGATCGAGGGATCTTCGCAGCGGCGCATATAGTAGATGTCGCGGTCCTGATGGCCGCGGTGGCCATGGGCCTTGATGAACTTCCCATACTCGGCAAGGAAGGCACGGCCTTCGTCGAAACCCGCCAGGGACTGGAAGAATTCGCTGTCCGAGTGTTCGTTCAGACAGGCGGTCAGGCGCGGCGACTTGTTGATGATGTCGGCAACCCGCCACAAGTCGTGGACTTCGCGGACCAGGGCAGTATCGGGAATGCCGGCGATCAAATCCTGATAGACCGTCGCCGCGTCACCGTCGTACCACTTGACCAGCAGCACGTTGAGCAGGCCCAGCGCGCCCGGCGCTATCCACGAGAAGCCTGGCCACAGGGTCTCGAAGAAATCGGCGACCATCTTCGAGCTCTTGTCACACTGCTTCTTGAGCGCGGCATCGGACAGTCGACGCAGGGTGTCGTCACTCGGGCCGTTGGCCGCCTCTATCTTGCCGTCGATCCAGGCATAAGTATTGCGGAACCAGCCGAACAGGCCGTGTTTGGGTTCCATCACATGTAACCTGATCCACATGCGCGCGACATCGATGAGACTGGTCTCGTCGCGTGCATATTCGGCCTGCCAGGCGGGCGGGATATTGGTCAAATCGCGCAGCGCCGCCGGCCACATGAGTTTCTGCCAGACCTTTTCGGCATCGACATTGAAGTACCAGGTCGCACGTTTGTACTTGAACCAGCGCACGTCGGTGATCTCATCGAAACCGTAGAGCTTGGCGAAGTAAGTCCAGTTGATCTCGCACTCCCAGGCGCGCAGCGAGGAGAACAAGGGCGTGATGCCGCCGGTCAGGAACTGTTCGCACCAAGTGTGGCTCCAGACGGTGTTCTCGTCTTCGGGTGCGGTATGCCAGGCATCGACGTCTTCGTCCCAGGTGAAGTCGACCCCGGTGATGGGGCGCGATTGCAATAGATAGAGTTCGCCAGCGGCGAGCGCCCACTCGATGTCCTGCGGGATGCCGCCGTAGAAAGCCATGACCTCGCGGCCAAGTTCGGCCAGTGCCTGGGCCTTGCTGGCCGACAGGGACAGCGCTTCGCGCAGGCTGTGGGGCACGTCCATGCGCACCGTGCCGCTACCGCCGGGCGCGCGAACAATCTGTACTTCCTTGTCACCGATGATCGAATGTTTGAGGTCGAGGGTGTCCAAAGACAGCAGGTATTCGTCCGGTGTCAGGATGCCGGACACGATGCCCTCGCCCAATCCCCAGCTGGCATTGATGACGATTTCGTCGCTACGCGCGGTCAGCGGATTGCCGGTGAACATCACACCAGCGACTTCCGCCGCCACCATCTGCTGCACGATGACGGCGATATGGGCGGTGGCATGATCGAAGCCGCCACGCTGACGATAGGCAGTGGCGCGTGCAGTCCACATCGATGCCCAGCAGCGGCGGATGGCATCGACCACGTTCGCATTGCCTTGCACGTCGAGGTAAGTGTCGTGCAAGCCGGCGAAGGAGGCTTCGGCGAGATCTTCGGCGGTGCCCGATGAGCGCACCGCGACAAAAGCATTAGCGCCGAGCGCGGCATACTGCTTGGCGATCTGCGCGGTGAGGGTGTCGGGCAGCGGCAGCGATTCGATCAAGGTGCGGATGCGCTGGGTGACTTCTTCGAGGACCACCGCCTGCTCGTAGTTGAGCCCGCTCAAGAGGGTCTGAATCTGTCTATTGAGATCGTGGGCCGCGAAGAACGCCGCCTGGGCGGCGGTCGACACCGTGAAGCCGGTGGGCACGCGAAAGCCCGCCTGCGTCAGTCGGCCGAGGCTGGCCGCCTTGCCGCCCACCTGCGCCACGTCCACAGCACGCACGTCGTCAAACAAGATGATCATGGTGGGCGTCCCCTCGCGTTAGTAGCTTCAAGTCGCCGTGACGATGTTCAGTGGCACTGCGGTGCGCACCTTACCCGCCCGCTTGCTGGCGGGCCGCGTCTTTGGCCGCCATGCGTGCCTTCAACTGCGCAGGACTCTCGCGCACGATGTCTTCGTTCTGATGGCTGTAGAGATCGTAGGGTGTGGTGTCGAGTTCCGGCAGCACCACAGTGCGATTCAGCACGGCAGCTTTCCACAGCGCGTGGGCTTCCTCGTTAGCATGGAATTCAGGCATCACTTCGTCGGCAAACAGCTTCAAGCTGTCGCAAATGTCCTCGTGGCTGGTCTTGCCGGCCTGATTCAACAGGATCACCTGGTCGACATGGGCGGCCTGAAACTGGCGCAGCCGTTTACGGATAGTTTCCGGTGAACCGATGAGACCATTGGTGAGCGCGGCACGGGCCTTGTCGGTCTCGCGCCAGATCTGGAATTCCTCCCACAGGTTGCCCTTACCCGGCGCGTCGATGCCATTGCGACCGTAGTGAGAGAGGGCAAAGATGAAGAAGGTCCAGCCCGACGCTTTGCGGATCGCCTCTTCATCGGTCTCGGCGCACATGAAGCCATTGACGATGGCGATATTCGGGTTGACCGGATAATCCGTCAGCCGATTGGGGTGATCGAGCAACACGTTGTAGTAACGATGCACCCAGGCTTGCGCGGCGTCGGGCGAGACGAAGGAAAAGCCCAGCGCGCCCATGCCCCAAGCGCCAGCCTCGGCGATGGTCTGAATATTGGAGCACGCCACCCACAGGGGCGGATGGGGCTTCTGACGTGGCTTGGGGATGACATTGCGCGGCCCGAAGTCGTGATACTTGCCATGAAACTCCCAGTCAGTGCGAGTGAACATGGGAATAATTGCGCGCACGGCTTCTTCCCAGCGTTCGCGTTTGTCGCGCACACGAACGTTAAAAGGATGCAATTCAGCCGGGCCGGCGCCTTCACCGAGGCCGAGCTCGACGCGGCCGTTGGAGATCAAATCCAAGGTCGAGACCCGCTCGGCGACACGCTGGGGCTGATTGGTCGTGAGTTGGATGATGCCGTGGCCGAGGCGGATGCGCTTGGTGCGCTGGCTGGCGGCGGCGAGAAAAACTTCCGGCGCCGAGGCGTGGGAATATTCCTCAAGGAAGTGATGCTCCACCTGCCACGCGTAGTCGTAACCCAGTTGATCGGCCAGCTCGATCTGCGCGAGCGCGTTGTGCATGAGTTCGTATTCGGAATTCTCATGCCAGGGTCGCGGCAGCTGATGCTCGTAGAACACGCCAAATTTCATGATCCGCTCCTCACCGAGAATATTGACGGGCTATGACAGCACGTGCGCCCGGTCCGGGCAATTGCAGGATGGGGTAGGGGCGCGGGCGCACGGCCTAGGGTAACGGGTCGGTCCAGCCTTGCTTGAGTTGAGCGATTATCGCCAACTGTCCGGCCCCAGGAGTCGTACCGGCATCGAACCGTTGCCTTTGCAATGACGGGCCTCCGCGATCCCGCCGTCGGCGCGCGCGAGAACTGCCAATGCGCGTAGTCCGTGCCGTCGAGTAAAGTGGAGGCAGGAATGACGCACGCCCAAACCCCTTCTGGAATCAGTCCGCCATGACGCCACCGAAACGCCTGCTGTTCAACGCCTTCTCTATGAACTGCGTGTCGCATATCCATCATGGGTTGTGGCGCCGCGCGGATTCGCGCCAACTGGAATACACCTCGCTGGAACCCTGGATAGAACTCGCGCAGCTACTCGAGCGGGCCAAGTTCGATTCGCTGTTCCTCGCCGACGTGGTCGGCACCTACGATATTTACAAAGGTGGTGCGGAAACATCGATACGCGAAGCGATGCAGATCCCGGTCAACGATCCGACCCTGCTCATTCCGGCTATGGCTCATGCCACGGAACACCTGTGCTTCGCTTATACCGGGTCGATATTTGCCGAACACCCGTTCAACTTCGCACGGCGCGCCTCTACCCTCGATCATCTGACCAAGGGGCGCGTGGCCTGGAACATCGTTACCTCCTATTTGCCGAACGCAGCCCAGAATCTCGGCTTCGGCG
>JANMJF010000585.1:0-2021 GCA_031371245.1 Pseudomonadota bacterium
CCGCGTGATCCTTGAGGGCCACGTACTCGGCCCCTTTGTGAAAGACGGTGACGCTCTCGCGGTCCCGCGTAATTGCTGGCCGAGCACCGTGCCATCGGCTTCGCGATACTGCCAGGACTCAAGCTTCTGATGTTCGTGATAGGCGCGTATGCGATCGGCTGCGGTGCGCAGCGCAGCGTACAGATCCGGCGAGATGCCGGCGCCGAGATCGGCGAAGTCGCGCAGTTCCAGTTCACGCGCAACGCCGATACGGCGGCGATCGAAACGGTTGGTGTATTCGATCAGTGCGTCGTCACCGCGACGGCATACATCGTTGACGATGGTGCGTACCGTCTCGATTACTGCGGGCCGGGTGTCGTCATCCCAGGCCAGCAGGGCCGAGAGTTCGGCCTCGAAGCCCGCTGCACGGGCATCGAGGCGACGAATGAGTTCAGGTCTGACCATCGTTCACTACCGCGCGCAAGGCCGCAATAATCGCACTGACCCGCTGGTGTTTAGTCTTCATCGCCGCCTTGTTCACGATCAGGCGCGCGCTGATCTCGCAGATGGTCTCGAATTCGACCAGACCATTGGCACGCAGGGTATTGCCAGTGTCGACCAGATCGACGATGCGATCGGCCAGCCCAACCAGGGGCGCCAGCTCCATCGAGCCATAGAGCTTGATGACCTCGGCCTGGATGCCGAGCCGCGCGAAATATTCACGGGCGACACGCGAGTACTTGGTGGCGACGCGGGTGCGGCCATCGCGCAGCGATGCCTGCGGCGGACCGGCAACGGCCAGACGACAGCGCGCAATCTTGAGATCCAGCGGCTCGTAGTAGTCACTACTCTCGTATTCCATCAGCACGTCCTTACCGGCGATGCCCAGATCGGCCGCGCCGTATTCCACGTAAGTGGGCACATCGGTGGCACGGATCACCAGCAGGCGCACGCCGGGCTGGGTGGTATCGAGCACCAGCTTGCGTGACGTATCGGGATCTTCGGTGGCGACAATGCCGATGCGTGCCAACAACGGCAGCGCCTGCTCGAGGATGCGGCCTTTGGACACCGCGAGCATGATCTCATCGGGATTGGTATTAAATGTATTGCCCATGGTCGCTCGAATCAGCCGGGACGGGCGCGAAGCGGCGCTGATGTCCTTCAGCTCGGCACGCGTTTGATCTGCGCGCCCAGATTGGAAAGCTTTTCTTCGATGGTCTCGTAGCCACGATCGATGTGATAGATGCGGTCGACCTCGGTCGCGCCCTTGGCCACCAGGCCAGCCAGCACCAGACTCGCCGAGGCACGCAGATCGGTCGCCATCAAAGGCGCGCTGGTCAGCTGCGCTACACCGGTCGTGATCGCCGTATTGCCTTCGAGCTTGACCTGCGCGCCCATGCGTTGCAGTTCCAGCACATGCATGAAACGGTTCTCGAACACCGACTCAGTGATGGTGCCGGTGCCGCTCGCAATGCAGTTCATGGCGGTGAATTGTGCCTGCATGTCGGTCGGAAAGCCCGGATAGGGCGAGGTGTGGATGTCGACCGCGCGTAAGGTGTCGCCCTTCATGTCGAGTTCTATCCAGTCCTCACCCGTGGTCATATGGGCACCGGCTTCGTTCAACTTGGAGATCACGGCCCCCAGCAATTGTGGGCGGGTGTTCTTCAGTTTCACCTTGCCACCGGTCATGGCGGCGGCGACCAGATAGGTGCCGGTCTCAATGCGATCGGGCAGGATGTCGTAACGAGTGCCGCCCAGTGACTCGACCCCTTCGATGCGGATGGTATCGGTGCCGGCACCTTCGATCTTGGCGCCCATGGCGATCAGACAATCGGCGAGGTCGACGACTTCCGGTTCACGCGCGGCGTTTCGCAGCACGGTCACACCCTTGGCCAGCGTCGCCGCCATCATGAGATTCTCGGTGCCGGTCACGGTGACCAGGTCGAGCACGATGTCGACGCCCTTCAAGCGCTTGGCCTTGGCGCGGATGTAGCCGCCCTCAACCGACAACTCCGCGCCCATCTGGGTCAGGCCCTGCAAAT
>JANMJF010000065.1:0-10464 GCA_031371245.1 Pseudomonadota bacterium
GCGCTCATCCTCGGCTCGGAAATGCATGTCGCGTTGTGGCGCGAAAATGGCGACGACTTCGGCCACACCCATAGCTACACGCCGCACATGGCCAGTATGCTGCGCGCCATGCACGACCAAGCCAACGACGCACAGAGTCGCGCGCGAATGATGACCGACATGCTGGTCATGATGATGAATATGCCTAGTGAACTGGTATTTCACGGCCCGGAGATCCCCGCCCATTACGTCTTCCCCGAGCCTGGCGTCTACCACCTGTTCCTGCAGTGCGCGCCGGGTGGCAAGCCGCGCGTATTCCATTTCGCGCTCGCAGTGCAGCTCTTTCGGGACGGCATGCAGACCCGCATCGAATCCCTAGTCACGAGCGACGGCGCCCACCAGTGAAAGGTCGACACGTAGCTTTGCTGCTGGCGCTGCTGCCGGTATCGGCGCGCGCCGGTCACGGTCTGTTGAATAGCTTCAACGATCTTCAATGGCTGCCTGATCCAGGCCGCACGCCGGATCAATGGAACTACCCGCTGGACAGTTGGCGCGAGCGCAGCGCACTGTTGCTGGCGGCAGATAGCACGGCGCGTCTCACGCTATGTCTCGACTATATGCGCGAGAAACTCGCCGAAGCGCAAGCCATGGTGGGCAAGGCCGATCAGAACGCTGCCATCGTCGCCATCGAAAACTACCGCGACTATCTCGCTCGCGCCGAGACGCTGGTCGATTCGCCACCGAACGATAGTGCGACGACGGCGCGTCTACGTCTGGCCGGCGCCCTGCTCGAACATCAATACATGCTGTCGGTCGACTATCCCGACCTACCGATCGCGCCCCGCGCCCTGCTGGCGGCACTCATCGATGAGCTTGGCAAACGCTATACCGCGCTGCGCGGCCAGCTGCCACGCGGGGCGGCGCAAGCACTGTTTTTCAAGGAAGAAGAAGTGCGTTGGTCATGGGAGATGGGGCGGCGCGCGGCAGAAAACATGCCATGAATGACGACCGCGCCAGCCCTACCGTAAGTGCGAATTTATTCGCACACGCTCGGCCCAACTTTACTCCGTCGTCAGCCGCGCATCGGCCACCATGCGCGACAGGGCTGCGGCGAGATGTTTATTCATAAGCACCGCGTTGTCTTCCAGGTTCGGCTTCAAGACCATTTCCTTGCCCTGGCTGTCGCGATAGGTGCCGGTCACCGTCTTGCCATGCATGATGCTGGTCGCCTCGATCGTGGCACCGGTGTGGATGTTGTTGACCACATTGCTGGCCTGACGTGTGTAGCCGAGTTCCGTCAGCCGCACTTCGAGCGTAATGTCGGCTTCCTCGCCTTGTGGCACGACACGGAACCCAAGTGCGGCATAGGCGCCCTCCACTTCGCGTTTGATCACGCGCATGGTTTCGGGCGCCGTGGTAATCGCGGAATGGGTGTCATTCGGATCGCGATAGCCGACCACGTTGTCGGGTCGACCGTCGATGGTGTCGAGGGCGATACTACGGCCATCGCCGCGATGGGGCGCACGACTGACATCCAGTTGCGGGGTGATCGGCAACACCTGGGGCTGCAGCGCGCAGGCCGCCAGCAATACGCAGGTAACACTCACAGTCAGCACGGCGCGGTAGCGCGAAATCAGGGTATGCACGTGGCTATCCTCGGGTTGGCGGAGACCGCTCGGGGGCCATTATAGCCGCCAGCCGCGCGCGCAGGCCTCACCGCTAAAGCTGACCTTAAAACCTGCCGTCGACGCCTCACATTGAGCTTCACACCCGCCATCGCGCACAATGCCGGCGCGTCATCAAGGACACTCCCACCTATGAATATGAGTTCCGCCACCAATCTCATCTCGCTGCTCATCACCGTCATCGGCTATTTCATGCCCGGCCCGTTCGCGAGCATGGTCTTCGATACCGGCATCTTCGCCTTGTCGGGTGCGATCACCAATTGGCTGGCTATTTATATGCTGTTCGAGAAAGTGCCCTATCTTTACGGTTCGGGCGTCATTCCGAGCCGCTTCGAAGAATTCAAAGATGGCATCAAACAACTCATCGTGAATGAGTTCTTCACGCGCACCCACATCGAACGCTTCTTCGAGAGCAATGCGGCGAGCGCCGCCGACAGCTTGAACGAACGTATCGATTTCGAGCGCGTGTTCGAGCATCTGATCGAGGCCATTGTCGAATCCCCGATGGGCAATATGCTGAAGATGGTCGGTGGACGCGCCGCGCTTGAGCCCTTGAAAGAACCGATCATTGGGAAACTGAAGAGTGTCGTCACGGAACTGGCAAGTAATCCGACGCAGGTGCGTGACGGCGACGATTTCACTAGCGCGCTCATCACGCAGGTCAAAAAGATCATCGATGCACGCCTGGCGGAACTCACGCCGCAGATGGTCAAGACCATCATCGAGGAAATGATACGCAAGCATCTCGGCTGGCTGGTGGTGTGGGGCGGCGTGTTCGGCGGCTTGATCGGCGTGGTCGCCAACTTGCTCGGCAAATAATGCGCTAAACGCGATGTCGCTGACGCTATCGCGGCTCATGGCCAGATTCCACAGACGTGGGTAGTCACTGCCTCGAGCACACGCCGACGCCCTTTGCCGCTGATGACGGTGCGCACCACGGCCGTGTGGCGACCGCGATGCACGAGGCGCGACGTGGCACTCAAAGTACGCCCTTCGCCGGGACTGATAAACCAGGCCGAGATCGCCGACAGCAACCAGTGGTCCGGCAGCGCCGCCATGGCCGTACTCGCCGCCATGCCGAGCTGCAAACCACCCTGCATATGTCCAACACGATTGCCGATATGCGGGCCATTGTCGACGCGACAATAGGCACCGCTGGGCGTGGCATGGGGATGCATGTCCCATAGCTCGCGCAGGAATCCGCGCGGCGAGCCACTCCTGGCCAGGGCCGCCTCACTGCGCGCGAGCAGGGCGCGTTCAGTACCATCGAGCTGGTGCTCGGCGAGCGGCTGTGCGCCCGCATGGTCAGCACTGGTGATGGCATGCATGGTCACACCCGGCGGCGGATTCAACACCATGAACGCACCGCTGCCAAACAGCGCCCGTCTGCCGCCAGCATCGAGACTCACCCGGCTCAAGCCCTGTTGACCACGCGCGCCGTCGAGAAAGGTGTCGAATTCGCTGCGCGCCGTGAGCGCACCCGCCAGCGGCGCGCCGGTGAACTGCAGATGCAGGCTGACAGTCGCGAGCCGCTGGGCGGGGGTGAGGTTGGCGCGCACCACGCTCGCTGCCGCGACATCGGCCAGCAGCGCCACCACCGAGATATTTGTGCGGCCCTCGGCGTCCTCGCAATGGGTGCCTGGATCGAGACTCACCGTCACGTGCTGCGGTGTGATGTCGTGATATTGCACGCCGAGAAAATTGCCGGAGAAATGGAAACCCGGCGTGCGATTAAGCGCGAGCGCGGTGAGCACGCGGCGGCGGATGTCGTGCATGGTGGCGGCTGGTTGGGATGACTGGCCAAGGATAGCGCGTCGTTGTGGCTAGCGGCCCACGTCCTTCGAGGGTTTCGGTCGGCGCCGCCAGGCTCTACCATCCCGTCCTGTCCTTCAGCCCGAGAGTCTGCCCCTATGTCCATCACCCTCACCTACCCGCACCCGCACGTCGCGCTGGTCGCTATCGACAACCAGGCCAAGCGCAATGCCATGAGCCGCACGGATATGCAAGATCTGGCCGCAGTGTGGGATAGTCTTGAGCATTCTGCGGTGCGCGCCATCGTGCTGACCGGCGCTGGCGACAAGGCCTTCTGCGCCGGTGCCGACGTCAGTGGCGACTTGAGTGCCAGCGAAGAAATGGCGCGCATGATCAACCGCGCGCTGTTGAAGACCTCCGCCTATCCCAAACCGATCATCGCCGCCGTCAATGGCGTATGCGCCGGCGGTGGTGTGGAATTGATGTTGTCCTGCGATATCCGCGTCGCCGCCAGCCACGCCAAGTTCGGCCTGCCGGAGGTGAAATGGGCCATCTATCCGTTCGGTGGCGCAACCGCCAAGCTCGTCCATCAGATCGGCTTCGTACACGCCATGAAGCTGTTGTTGACGGCTGAAATGGTCGAAGCCGTGGAAGCCGCGCGCATCGGCCTCATCAATGAAGTGGTGGCGGCCGAGCAGGTGCTGCCACGCGCACTCGCCATCGCCGAAATGATCGCGGCCAATAGCCCGGTGGCGGTACAGGCAGTCAAACGTCACATCACCGCTTGCAGCGCGCAGGCCGCGCTCGCCCAGGAAGCGGCCGAACAAGCCTTGGGTGATGAGGTCCGTGCCAGCCAGGACTTCGGCGAAGGCATCGCCGCCTTTCGCGAGAAACGCGCGCCCCATTACAAATAGGCAACAGCGGCGGCCGCTCCTGCCAGCCGGACTAGCCCCATTAGCATTTAAGAAATGCGCGCAGCGGCCGCTTCCTAGCCTACATTCACCCCAGCTTGGCGCTGGGAGAAGGAGCGCAACATGGGGCTAGAGTCATTCACACGCGGCACAGACGACGAAATCATCCGTCGCTTTCTCGAACATTGTCATCGTAAGCACGTGCCGTCGAAGAGCATCATCATCCGCCAGGGTGAACCGTCGCGGGATCTGTATTACGTACTGAGCGGCTCGGTGACGGTGCGCATCGAAGACGAGGACGGGCACGAGCTGGTGCTCGCCTATCTCAATCCCGGCGAGTTCTTTGGCGAAATCGGCTTGTTTGGCGACGATGCCCAGCGCACCGCCGTCGTGCGCGCGAAGACGCCGTGCGAAATCGCCCAGATCAGCTACGACCGACTGAAAGCCACGCCATCGTTATTCCCAGATCTGCTGTACATCATCGCTGCACAGCTCGCTGCGCGCTTGCGTAAGATGGATCAGAAAATTGGCGACCTGGCCTTTCTCGACGTCGCCGGACGTGTAGCCCGTGCGCTACGCGATCTGTGTAAGGAACCCGCCGCGATGACCCATCCGGACGGCATGCTGGTGCGTGTCACACGCCTTGAACTGGGGGACATCGTCGGCGCTTCACGGGAGATGGTCGGGCGGGTTCTGAACCTGCTCGAGGAACAGGGCTTGATCAGCGTCGATGGCAAATCGGTGGTGGTCTACGGTAAACGAGAGCCGTCGGCCGTCCGCCACTTCCAAGCCGCGCTGTCCGCACCAGCCTCACGCTAGCAGCAATCGGATTTAGGGAATCGTCACGCGGTGGTGGCAGAGCGAGGACAGACGTCTCCAAGCACTGCTGCCCTTACACCATGACCCCTAGCCCGCAATCGTCGCTGGTTTATGCCCTGGCCCGCATCGGGCTGGCGAAAACCTTGCTGGCGACCAAAGGCCGCGACCGCTATTTCATACACCGTCTCGAACAGCACGATGAACGTTTGAGCTTGTTGAAAATCGGCGAGCTCAAGGCCACCGGCGCGCCGGTCATCGGACGGGTGAGCCGGCCCGAATTGGCATTACCGCTGGCATGGCGTGAATCGCTGACCTTCTACGGGCGCTGGTATGACGAACTCGCGCCGGCCGATCCGAGCTACGCCTTGCGCATCAAAATCGCCCAGTCGCCACTGGCCACGCTGCTCACGCAGATCCAGCGCGACGATCGCTACGGCCTGGTCGGCACCTATTACTCGGTCTTCCAGGCGATCATGAATGGCAAGCAGCGCATTCCGCTGATCTTGCTGGACACCCAGCTGGTCGACGACGCCAGTCTGCCCGTCATCCTGCCTGACAGCGCGGATGACAAGGGTTACGGCGAAATGAAGTCTTTATTGCGTCTCATGCTGAGACTCGAAGAGCAGCGCGAACTCGCGTCTGCCAGTCATTCTGTCGCGAGCTGAGAGCGCGCGGCGGGTGATGCGCGCTTGCTGTGTCAAATCTTCGCCGCCAGCAGCTCCCCGTTGCGAAACATCTCCATAAGCTTGAACTTCTGCAACTTGCCCGAGGCGGTGGCGGGAATGGCGGGCAACGCATACCACTGGCTCGGCACTTTGTGACGCGCGAGACGCGCCGCGACGTATTCACGCAGGCTCTCGCCACTAGCGCAGGCATCGGCCTTGAAGCTCACTACCGCACCGACCTGTTCGCCCCAGTAATCATCGGGAATGCCGACCACGGCCACTTCAGCCACCGCTGGATGGGTGTAGAGCACTTCCTCGATTTCGCGCGGATAAATGTTCTCGCCGCCGCGAATGATCATGTCCTTCAAGCGCCCGGTGACGCGGCAGAAGCCGCGCGCATCCATGCTGCACAGGTCGCCGGTATGCAACCAGCCTTGCGCGTCGATGGTCGCGCTGGTCGCCTCGGGCATGTCGAAATAACCCATCATGACCAGAAAGCCACGCGTGCACAGTTCGCCTGGCGTATCGAGCGCGACGGTCGCACCGTTGGCAGGGTCGATGATCTTTACTTCGATCTGGGGAATGGGCTGGCCGATGGTTTCGCTCTTATCGAGCGCGTTGTCGTGGGGTCGGGTGTGGGTGATGGCCGGTGAGGTCTCGGTCTGACCGTAGCCGATGATGAGGGTCACACCGAATTGCTCTTCGACCTGCCGCACCACTTCCATCGGTACGATAGTGGCACCGGAAAACACCGTCTTCAGGCTGGAGAGATCACGCGCCTGGCGGCGCTGCGCTGCGAGCAGCGCAATCAACATGGTCGGCACACCGAAGGTATAGGTGACACGCTCCTGCTCAACGAGATCGAGCATGAACTCGGCATCGAAAGCCGCCGGCTGGATCATGGTTGCGCCGATCTGCGCCATGCCCAGCACATTGCCCACGCACCCTGCGGTATGGAACAGCGGCGCCACGGCGAGGTTGACGGTGCTCTCGTCAAGTTCCTTCACCAGCACCATGATGCGCGAGTTGTTGGTCACGCTGTAGTGATTGAGCAGTGCGCCCTTGGCTCGGCCGGTGGTGCCAGAGGTGTACTGAATCATGCAGGCCTGGCGTGGATCGACCACCGGCAGCGGCACTGCGCCATCATTGCGCGTAACAAATTCGGCCAGGTCATCGAGACTCACGATAGCGTCGAGCACCAGGCCTTCGATGGCCAGCGCCTCGTCGATCGCAGCGCGCATGTCGAGACCACGATAATTGCGCTCATGAAACACGCCGCGTGCGCGCGACTGGCGTAATACATAAGCGAGCTCGGCCGGTCGATAGGCGGGATTGACCGTCACCAGCACCATGCCGGCCAGCGCCAGGCCGTATTGCACGATGACCCATTCCGGACTATTACCGGCCCACACCGCGACGTGCGCACCGGGTGCATACACATTCAACAGCGCCCGCGCCATGCGCTCGGCGTCGGCCAGCAACGCAGCATAGGTCCAGCGCCGGCGTTGGGCCGGATCGGGATGACCCTCGACCAAGGCGATATGGTCGGCATGAGCGGCGGCGGCATCACGCAAGACACCACCGCAGGTGGTCTCAATCAGCGCCAGCTCAGTACTCAGTGGCCAGTAGGACTCGCTCAACAGTGTCATGTCGGTAGCTCGAGTACGTGCTTGGCGATGATATTGCGTTGGATCTCGTTGCTGCCGGCATAAATAGGTGCCGGCCGCGCGTTATAGAAATGACTCAGGACATCGACTTGCACGTCGCCAAACGCGATGGGGCCGCGCACGCCGCCGGCCTCACCTGCCGCCGCCACGATCATCTCGCTCAGACGCACATAGGTTTCGGTCGACCAGATCTTGAGGATGGAAATATCAACGCCCGGTTCTTCGCCACGTTTGAGCATCGCCGCGTAATCGCCGTAGAGCGCTTCGAGATCGAGTACGTCGAGTGCGATACGCACCAGCGCGTCGACAAAGATGGGATCGCTCAGACGGTCATCGGACTGCGCCAGTTGGCGCAACTGATGCAGCGCATGCTGGCAGAGCTTGGGGCTGCCGACGAATAAGCGTTCGTGTCCAAGCAGCGATTTGGCGATGGTCCAACCCTGGTTCAGCGCCCCCACCAGATCGGCGCGCGGCACGCGCACGTTGTCGAGGAACACTTCGCAGAGATCGACATGCCCGCCCAGATTCACAATCGGCCGCACCGTCACACCCGGCTGATCGAGACAGATCAACAAGAAACTGATGCCGGCCTGCGGCTTGACCTTGGCATCGGTGCGCACCAGGCAATACATATGCGTGGCGTCCATGCCGTGGGTGGTCCAGGTCTTCTGGCCGTTGACGATGAATTCATCACCTTCCAGAACTGCACTGGTCGCAAGCGAAGCGAGGTCTGATCCGGCGTTCGGCTCCGAATAACCCTGGCACCAGATCTGATCGCCGGTCAGCGCGTGGTGCAGGTAACGCTGACGCTGCTCAGGCGAACCATAGGTTTGCAGGATAGGACCGAGCATGACGATGCCCTGATCCGGCGCGCGCGCCACGCCCCAGCGCTCAAGCTCTTCGATGAAGATCAGCATCTTGCTCGGCGCCAGTCCCATGCCCCCATGTTCGCGTGGCCAGGCCGGTGCCGCCCAGCCACGCGCCACCAGGCGCCCGTGCCACTCGCGGATCTCGGCCCAGCGCAACTGAGCGGGCGCGTGGCGCAGCTCGGCGGGGTAGTTAGCTTCAAGCCAATGGCGCACCGTGCTGCGGAACAAGCGATCTTCGATCGCATTCCAATCATCGTCGGGCGGGGCGTAGGACGCTGGCAGTGGCGCCGGCAGCGCGGCCTCGGCGGCGCTATCGCCATGCAGGAGCGTTGGCGTGGCGCGCAATGGTTCTATCGCACCGCTCAAGCGTGCACCCATTACCAGCGCACGTTGCACGAAAAGCGAAACATCACATTGTTCGGTATAGCCGATAGCACCGTGCAGCTGAATACATTCGCGTACCACCCGCGTGGCAGTGTCGCAGGCACGCAGACGGACATGCGCGCAGGCCAGTTCGCGCTCACCGCCTTGCGCGCAGGCCGCCACCGCGCTATCCAGCGCGGCCATGCACAGGCGTAAGTGCATATACATGTCGACGGCGCGATGCTGCAGCGCCTGGAAGCTGCCCAGCGCGCGTCCGAACTGGCGCCGCGTGCGCAGATAATCCAGTGTGGTCTCAAACAAAGCTTCACACAGACCGATCAGATAGGCACTGCCACCGACGGCACCCAAGGCCAGCGCGTACTGCACGGCTGGCGCCGTGATCGTCATGACCGCTGACGATGGGCAGCGCAACGCTTCACATCTGAGCTGGGCATCGCGCGTGCCATCGGCGAGCACGCGCACCTGCAAGGCGAGACCATCACTCGCGCACGGCACGGCACACAGCAACAGCGCGCCATCGCACAAGGCCGGCACCAAAACCACGTCTGCATCGCTCGCCAGTGCTACCTGGGCCAGCACACCAGTCAGCACATAGGCGTCGCCATCACGACGTGCACCCAGCGGCGTCTGCCAGGCCGACGCCGACAATGGGCAGGTATAAACCGTGCTGCCATCGAGCAGCGCATTCAGGTGTCGTTCCTGGCCAGCTGACGCGGCCAATAAACTCGCCGCGACGACTGCGCATTCGATGACTGGCTCGGCCGCCACCACGCGTCCGAGTTGCCGGCACACGCTGGCGACCGCCGCCGCGCCCAGGCCCAGACCGCCCTGCGCTTCCGGCACCACCAGGCCGCACCAGCCAAGGCCGGCCATCTCGCGCCACACATCACGATCAAAAGACTGACCCGCCGCGCGCAAGGCGCGCAGCCGCCGCGCCGGCAAGGCACGTACACAGTAATCGGCCACGCTGTCGCGCAGCAGATCGGCGAGGTCCGGTTCGGCACCGGCAGAAGAGGTCGAAGTTTGCATGGGCGGCAGCATAACGGCCCGGCGAAAATCCGCAATTAGACTTGCGGGGAGGGCGGGGGTGAAGCGGCGACGAAATAAAATTTCCTGTGGGTCCGACTTGAGTCGGACCCACAAAGATCCAGAGCAGCGAATTAAGCCTACAGATTGCCTTTGTGCTGCACGCCATCCACCGGCAGCATCGCACCCGACACCCAGCTGGCCTTGTCGGAAGCCAGGAACACCACCGCATTGGCGACTTCGTCCGGACGGCCCATGCGGCCGCAGGGAATACTCGACAGCACGACGTCGAAGAACGCTGGTGTGTCGCGCTTGACGCTCTCCCAGAAACCACCGGGGAAATTGATCGAACCCGGTGCCACGCAGTTGACGCGGATATTCTTCGGCGCGAGTTCCATCGCCATACTCTTGGAATGGCTGATGAGGCTGGCCTTGGCGGCGGCATAAGCCGCGACACCGGGCAGACTCGCTTCGAGGCCCGATATGGAGCTGATATGAATGACCGCACCGCCGCCTTGGGTTTCCAACCAGGGTACAACCTTCCAGGTCGCCCGCACCGCCGCCATCACATCGACCGACAGACTCGCCGCCCAGCCTTCTTCGTTGTCGGTCACGCCGAAGCCCGAGGGATTATTCACCAGCACATCGACCCGCCCAAGTACGGCATGGGCGCCATCGAGGAACTTACCCAGCGCATCGGCATTGCC
>JANMJF010000635.1:0-2812 GCA_031371245.1 Pseudomonadota bacterium
AATTCATCCAGACGTGACAGCGGGATGCGCAGGAAGAACACGCGATAGCTGAAATGATGCGCGACCGGACGCAGGCGATGATGGACCACCTCGCCGAAACATAATTCGGGCGCGCTGGACGGTCCGACCGTGAGCTTGGTCGCGTCGCTGGCAGTCACGCCGCGCTCGCCCACGACCGTTGCGCAGCGGCGGGTGGCAGCGGCACACGGCTCGCTTGTTTGGGTTGTGCCCAGGGTCGCGCCACGCCGCCCAGTTGTTCAGCGACCAGCAGGCCGGCCTGCAGCCCATCTTCGTGAAAGCCGTAACCGCAATAGCTGCCACAGAACCAGGTGCGATTAACACCCTGCACCGTCCACAGCAGGCGCTGCGCGGCGAGTGTGGCGGTGTTGAACTGCGGATGTTCGTAGACGGTGTTGTAGTGGCGCGCATAGGCGGCCGGCGGGGTGGGTGGATTCAAGGTCACGAACCACTGTTGCTGACTCGCCAAGGGTTGCAGCCGATTCATCCAATAGCTCACGCATAGCGCGGCGTTGTCTGGCTGTCCGCGCGCGAGAAAATTCCAACTCGCCCACGCGCGCCGCCGGTGCGGCATGAGCGACGCGTCGGTGTGCAGGTAGGCGCTATTGCGCGCATAGCGAAACGCGCCCAGCACATTTTTTTCGTCATCACTTGGCGCCTTGAGCAGCGCCAGGGCCTGGTCGGCATGGGTGGCCAGCACCACGTGATCGAAATATTGGATGTGTCCATCGGTCATCACCACGCCGACCGAGTGGGGCAAGCGTTCGATGCCCTGCACCGCACTGCCGGTGATGACCGTGCCGCGCAGTTCGTTACGCAGGCGGCGCACATATTCACGCGCGCCGCCGATCACGGTGCGCCACTGCGGGCGATCACCTACCTGCAACAGACCGTGATTCATGCAGAACTGAATGAAGGCACGCGCTGGATAGTGGCGGATGTCGGCTGCAGAGGCCGACCAGATGGCGGCGGCCATGGGCAGCAGATGATCGCGGCAGAAGGCGCGCGAATAACCGTGACGTGCGAGCAGCTCATGCAGCGGCAGGTCGGCGTCGGGCCCGGCGAGGTAGCCGGGCGCGTCGCGATAGAAGCGCATGATGTCGAACATCATGCGCCAGAAACGTCCGCGCAGCAGATTGCGCGGCTGGGCCAATAAGCCGGCGAGGTCGCTGCCGGCGTACTCGAAATTGCCATCGTCCAGCGAGGCGGCAAAAGACATATCGCTGGCGTGGGTGGCGACGCCGAGATGGTCGAACAGCGCCACCAGGTTCGGGTAGTTGGGTGCGTTATAGACGATAAAGCCGGTATCGATGGCGAGTTCGCGGCCGTGATCGTCAACGCTCACGGTGTTGCTGTGGCCGCCGAGTGCCGGCCCCGCTTCGAACACAGTTACGCGATGGGCGCGGTCGAGCAGCCAGGCAGCCGCCAGGCCAGCAATGCCGCCGCCTATGACGGCGACACACAATGGCGCGCCGCTTGTGGATGGATGTCGCATGTCCTGCCCTTATTTGCCGTGGTCAGATTACGCGCGACACCAGCAAGCGGATCACGGCTTGCGCGCGACTGATCCAGGCGTTTGCACTCGGCGTACAAGCTGGGATGATGAGGAATCCCATGCCAGTACGACGCCCGCCCGAAGACGCCGACATCCTGCCATTTCCGGTCGCAGACGAACGCGCAGGCGCCGACCGTGCGGCGCTGGAGCGCGACGAGGAGACCGCCCTGCTGGTGCGCGTCAGCGAACACACCGACAGCAAAGCCTTCAGTCGCCTGTTTGAATTGCTGGCACCGCGTATTAACAATCACCTGCGCCGCAGTGGCATGGCACCGGCCGACGCCGAGAACCTGCTGCAAGACGTGTTCCTGGTGGTATGGCGCAAGGCCGCGCTGTTCGATGCCAAGCTCGCCTCCGCGCGTACCTGGATCTTCACCCTGGTACGCAACCGGCGCATCGATCTGGCGCGTGCCGCGCAGCGCGAGCAGCGCCTGGTCGCCGAGTACGCCCGTAGCGACGCCGGTGCTGAGAGTTATGAAGTCGATCTATTGGCGCAGGCCTTCGGTGCGCGCATCGGGGCGATGTTGACCGAACTACCGGTCGAGCAGCGCGAGGTGCTGCTCAAATGTTATGTGGAAGGCAAATCCCAGCGCGAGATTGCGATCGAGAGCGGTCTGCCCATAGGCACGGTGAAATCCCGCGCACGACTCGCGTTCGAACGGGTCCGGGCGGCATTCGGAGAAGGACGATGAACCAGACGCAACATCCCGGCAGCGGCTGGCTGATGGACTACGCCTGCGGCCACTTGAGCGCGGCCTTCGACATTGTGATTGCGACCCATCTGCTCAGCTGTGCGAGCTGTCGCGCCGATCTGCAACTCGCTGAGCGGCTGGCCGCCGATGTGATGCTGAACACCGGCGCGCTGGCTCCGCAGCTGCATGCAGACGACATCCTGAGTAACACGCACAGTGCGCCGGACATGCCTGGTTGGCGGCCGGGCGGCAGCGCGATCAGCGCGCCTGATCTGAGCGCAGTCGCGAGCAATTACCTGTCACTCGGTGAGCCGGCGCTGCGTTGGCGTGGTTTCGGCGGGGTAGCGGTGGCCAAGCTGCGTAGCGGCGAAGGTGACCGGCTGTGGTTGCTGCGCGCGCAACCTGGCGCGGTGTTGCCACGTCACAGCCACAGCGGCAGCGAGCTGACGGTGGTGTTGCAAGGCGCCTATGTAATCGACGAGCAGGTCTTTGGTGTGGGCTCACTGGAAGACGCCGACGAGGACATTAGCCATCAGCCCATCGTGAC
>JANMJF010000639.1:0-2510 GCA_031371245.1 Pseudomonadota bacterium
GCTTCGGTCTGATCCCACGGTCCCATGATGTACCACTGGGCGGTGGCGCGGTCGCCGGTCACATCAATGATGGGGTTCATGATGTTGTGCTGTGAGAAGCTGAACATCTTCTGGAAACTCTGAAACAGCTCACGGACCGCCTGGGGTCCAACGGCCTTGCCGAAATCGGCGCTTTCCCAGATGCCGTCGTCGGCAAATAGCGCGCCGATGCGCTCGGGATTGTGCATGTCGTCGCAGATATCGCAGTAGATGGCCTTCAGTTTTTTGATGGCCTCGATGTCTTCGAGACGGGTGATGCGTTGTTCTAGCGTGGTCGTATCCATAGTGAATCCTCCTCGGTTGTTAGCTTGTTTATATGCTGAGACAAACCTCGGGCACAATTCCAACATTGCGGGTAGTGCTTGCATCGAGTGCTGCACGGCCTGGCACCCTGTGCGTCCAGGTTCCGTTCCCCCATTGAGGTGGGAATGAATGCGGATCTCCAGCGGTTGGATGCATACAATCAAATGCTGTCAACAACCTTAAGACAAGGACAAACACCATGAGCAAATCCAGCAAACGCGTTATTCCGCCGTCGCAGCAAGGTTTCTACGACAACTACCATTTCGCGCCGGCCGTGATTGACGGCAAACATCTGCGCTGCTCTGGCATGATCGGCATCCATCCGCAAGACGGCAGCGTGTCTGGCGATCCAAGCGTGCAGTTCACCCAGGCCTTCGATAATCTCGCCGAGGTACTGAAAGCCGGCGGTGCGAGCTTTGCCGACATCACCGAGATGACAAGCTTCCACGTCGGGCTGCAGGCCCATCTGGCCGCCTTCATGGCGGTCAAGGACCGCTACATCCATGAGCCCTATCCGGCCTGGACGGCGATCGGCATTACCGAGCTTGCGATCCCGGGCGGCCTGGTCGAGATCCGCGTCACTGCGCGTGTGGCCGGCTGACCGCAGTCATTCACCAGCACGCCTGGTTCTTGGCGGCGGCGATGGTGCTGCACTTGCGGTGCTGGCGCGCTGCGTGGTGCCCGTAATACAGTGGCTGTCACCGCCCACCGTGTTATGCCGGGGAGAATGCATCATGGCTACCAGTCCGCAGGCCCAGACCGCCGCTTTTAAATTGCCCACCGCCGAGGAATTGGGCTTCGATCCACTTGAGTTGCGGCGCAAATATGCCGACGAGCGCGCCCGTCGGCTGCGCGAAGAAGGCAACCAGCAATATCGCGAAATGGCGGGCGAGCTTGAGCATTTCAACGACGACCCCTATATCGACCAGGTGCTAGTGCGCGAGCCCCTGAGCGAGACCGTCGAGGTTGTGATCGTGGGTGGCGGCTTTGGCGGGCAGCTCGCCGCTGCGCGTTTATCCCAGGCCGGCATCAAGGATTTCCGCATACTTGAGAAGGCCGGTGACTTCGGCGGCACCTGGTATTGGAACCGCTATCCGGGCGCGCAGTGTGACATCGAATCCTATGTCTATATGCCACTGCTCGAAGAAACCAATTACGTGCCCAAGGAAAAATATTCCTACGCGCCGGAGATCCTCGAACACGCGCGCCGCATCGGCCAGCATTTCGAACTCTACCCGCGCACTTGCTTTCAGACACAAGTGCAAACGGTGCGCTGGCATGACGGCGACAAGCGCTGGCACATCACCACCGACCGCGGCGATCTGTTCAAGGCGCGCCACGTGATCATGTCGAGCGGGCCTTTGAACCGACCCAAGTTGCCGGGCATTGCGGGCATCGAAAAATTCAAAGGTCACACCTTCCACACCAGCCGCTGGGACTACGACTATTGTGGCGGTAACTCCTCAGGTGGCATGAACAAACTCGGCGACAAGCGCGTCGGCATCATCGGCACCGGTGCGACCGGCATTCAGTGCGTGTCTTATGTGGCGAAGGACGCCAAGCACCTGACGGTCTTCCAGCGCACCCCGTCGGCCATCGACGAGCGTGGTAACAGGCCGACCGATCCAAACTGGGCGAAGAGCCTGAAAGCCGGTTGGCATGCCGAGCGCAATCACAATTTCGTCGCCATTCTGAGCGGCATTCCGCAGGACGAGGATCTGGTCGGCGATCGCTGGACCGATTTGTTCAAGGCGCTGTCGAAGCTGTTATCGATGACACCGAGCGAGACCATGAGCATCGAAGACATCACCTTCATGGCGGAAGTCGCTGACTACCAGAAGATGAACAATATCCGCGAGCGCGTGCTCAGCACGGTCACGGACCCGGCGGTCGCGGAGAAATTGCAGCCCTGGTATCGCCAGTGGTGCAAGCGACCGACCTTCAACGACGAGTTCCTGCCAGCCTTTAACCGCCCGAACGTGACCCTGGTCGACACCGAGGGCAAGGGCGTCGAGCGCGTGACCGAAACCGGTGTGGTGGTGGGTGGCGTCGAATACGAACTCGACTGCCTGATTTTCGCGACCGGCTTCGAAGTCGGCACCGCCTATACGCGGCGTGCGGAGTTCGAGGTCTATGGCAAGAATGGCCAGTCGCTGGCGGATTACTGG
>JANMJF010000643.1:0-5024 GCA_031371245.1 Pseudomonadota bacterium
CAAGATGATCTTGACGGTCTGCGTGTGATGGCGAACCAGGCCTGCGGCCTGGAGCGCCATCAGGTCGACGGGGTTAGCCTCAAGAGCGTTCAATTCGTGGAGCCGCACTTCATCATTGAAACGCAGCGTCAAAGAGCGGAAGCCGAATTTCGGGAGGCGCCGCTGCAAAGGCATCTGCCCGCCTTCAAAACCAACCTTATGGTAACCGCCGGCGCGCGACTTCTGGCCCTTGTGACCTCGACCTGCGGTCTTGCCCGAGCCAGATCCACCGCCACGACCGAGACGCTTGCGCGCCTTTTTGGCGCCAGCCGCTGGCTTTAACGTATTAAGACGCATGCTTTAAGGCTCCTGCACCTGGACCATGTAGTAGATTTTATTGATCATTCCGCGGTTTTCTGGCGTGTCCGCAACCGCGACCGTCTGCCACATCCGACGCAAACCGAGACCCCGAGCGCAGGCCTTGTGGTCCGGTAGACGACCGTTGAGGCTCTTGCACAATGTGACGTTCAACTGCTTAGACACCGTTATCACCCTCGGATCTGTTCGACCGACATGCCGCGCTTAGCCGCCATCTGATCGGGTGAAGCCATGCCCTTCAATCCGTTGATAGTGGCGCGTACCACGTTTATCGGGTTGCTGGTGCCGATGCATTTCGCCAAAACGTTGTGCACGCCGAGCACTTCAAACACAGCACGCATTGCGCCACCGGCGATGATACCGGTGCCTTCCGACGCCGGCTGCATATAGACCTTTGCCGCGCCATGCTCGCCCATCAACGGATACTGCAACGTCGAGCCATTCAGAGCGACACGCGTCATGTTCTTTCGCGCGTTCTCCATCGCCTTTTGGATCGCGACCGGCACCTCACGTGCTTTGCCGCGACCGAAACCCACCCGACCGCTACCGTCGCCGACCACGACCAGAGCTGAAAAACCAAAGATACGGCCGCCCTTGACCACTTTGGCGACACGATTTACCGAAATCAACTTTTCCAAGTAGCCTTCGTTGTTATCGGAGCTGTTCGAATTGACACTCATGCTGGTATGAACTCCTAGAACTTCAGGCCGCCTTCGCGGGCAGCATCGGCCAAGGCCTTGACGCGACCGTGATATTTGAAACCGGAGCGGTCAAACGCCACTTCCGCGATGCCCGCAGCCATAGCCCGCTCCGCCAGCAGCTTACCGACTGACGCTGCGGCTGTGATGTTTCCACCGTGTTCGCCGCCGGCCCGAAAGTCCTTCTCGACGGTCGACGCGGTGACCAGCACCGCGTTGCCTTCAGGTGCGATGATCTGGGCGTAGATGTGCCGCGGCGTACGATTAATGCACAGCCGCACCGCCCGTAATTCGCGAATCTTGGCGCGGGCCTTGCGCGCGCGGCGCAGGCGCGATTCTTTCTTCTCACTGGCCATGGTTTAACTCTTCTTCGCTTCTTTCTTGACGATGACTTCGCCACCATAGCGAACGCCCTTGCCTTTATAAGGCTCGGGTTTACGGTAGGCGCGGATATTCGCTGCCACCTGACCGACCTGTTGTTTGTCTACACCCTTGATCAGAATTTCAGTCTGGCTGGGGGTCTCGACGGTGATACCTTCGGGAATCGCATATTCGACGGGGTGCGAGTAGCCGAGCGAAAGGTTGAGCTTCTGCCCTTGAACCTGCGCACGATAACCGACACCAACAATTTCCAGCTTGCGCGTGAAACCAGTCGAAACGCCGGTCACCATATTGTTCAACAGCGCACGGGTCGTACCTGACAGCGCGTTTGATGACTGGCTGCCATTGTTGGCAGAGACGTTGATGATGCCTTCGTCCAACGCGACCTTAACCAGGTCGTGCACGCGATGTGACAGCTCGCCCTTGGCACCCTTGATGCTCACCGTTTGTCCTGCGATCGTCACTTCGACTCCGGACGGCAACGGAATCGGCATTTTCCCGACTCTAGACATCTCGTTACGACCTTAATAAATGGAACAGATGATTTCGCCGCCGATGCCCTGCGCCCGCGCTTCGCGGTCGCTCATCAGCCCCTTCGACGTCGACACGATAGCGACGCCAAGCCCCCCGATAATGGACGGCAACTGGTCCTTGGTTTTGTAAATGCGCAAGCCGGGCCGGCTGACACGCCACACGCGCTCGATAACCGGCTTGCCACGGAAGTACTTGAGCTCGACGTGCAACTGCTTGGTCGCGCCCTCGCCATCGACCCGATAGTCGGTGATGTAACCTTCGTTTTTAAGCACTTCGGCGATGGCCGATTTGCGCTTGGAGGCCGGCATTGTTACATCGCGCTTGGCACGGGCCTGCGCGTTGCGGATACGGGTCAACATATCGCCGATGGGATCTTGCATGCTCATATCAGTATCTTCCTCGCCCGCTTACCAGCTGGCCTTGACCAGGCCGGGCACATGGCCCTGCATGGCTAGCCGTCGCAGTTCATTACGGCCGAGACCGAACTTGCGGTAATAACCGTGTGGACGACCGGTCAGACGACAACGGTTGCGCGCACGCACCGGGCTCGAATCCCGCGGTAACTTCTGCAAGCGCAGACGCGCCTGTTCGCGCTCTTCATAGGAACGCTCTTCGTCTTTTATGATGGTCTTGAGTTCTGCGCGCCGCTTGACGAATTTCTTCGCCAGTACCGCTCGCTTAACTTCGCGAATGACCATGGATTTCTTAGCCATGTGCCTGCCCTCAGGTCCTCAACGGGAAGCGGAACGCTTCCAACAATGCCCGCCCTTCTTCGTCGCTGCGCGCGGTGGTGGTAATGCAGATATCCATGCCACGCAGCACGTCGATTTTGTCGTAATCGATTTCCGGGAAAATTATCTGCTCTTTGATACCCATGTTGTAATTGCCACGACCGTCAAACGCGCGGTTGTTCAGGCCGCGAAAGTCGCGGATACGCGGGATCGCAATATTGATCAGTCGATCCAGGAACTCGTACATGCGCGCGCGGCGCAGTGTAACTTTAGTGCCGATCGGCCACTCTTCGCGGATTTTGAAACCGGCGATCGACTTCCGCGCCAGCGTCACTACCGGCTGCTGGCCCGAGATCAGCTTCATATCACCGACCGCGTGGTCAATGATCTTCTTATCGCCAACCGCTTCACCAAGACCCATATTCAGCGTCACTTTGGTGATGCGCGGTACCTGCATCGCAGACTTATAGCTGAACTGTTCCGTCAGCTTTTTGATCACGATGTCGCGGTAATGTTGTTCCAGTCTGGTCATTGCAAAACTTCCCGATTACACGTCCACGACTTCGCCGTTGGACTTGAAAAACCGCACCTTGCGGCCGTCCTCCAGCACGCGGATTCCAACCCGATCGGGCTTCCTCGTCATCGGGTTGTACAGCGCCACATTCGAAATCTGCAGCGGTGCTTCCTTCTCGATGATGCCGCCGGCCACACCACTCTGGGGATTCGCACGGGTGTGACGCTTGACGAGGTTGATGCCCTCGACTGTCACCCTGTTGTCGACGTAGACACGCGTGACTGTCCCGCGCTTGCCGCGATCGCGTCCAGTCAGAACGGTCACCGTGTCGCCTTTTTTGATCTTGTTCATTGCTTACTCCGAACTGCCGTGCCGCTTACAGCACTTCCGGCGCCAATGAGACGATACGCATGAACTTCTCGCCGCGCAGCTCACGCGTCACGGGCCCGAAGATACGCGTGCCGATCGGCTGCAATTGTTTGTCGAGCAGTACCGCCGCATTACCATCAAAGCGAATGGTCGAGCCGTCAGGACGACGCACACCCTTACGGGTACGCACCACCACGGCATTGAACACTTCACCCTTCTTGACCTTGCCGCGCGGTACCGCTTCTTTGATGCTGACCTTAATCACGTCGCCGATGTTGGCGTAGCGACGCCGTGAGCCGCCCAGCACCTTGATGCACATTAGTCGCCGCGCGCCGCTATTGTCTGCGGCGTCAAGCATGCTTTGCATCTGAATCATGACTTACTCCAATCCGTAATCCGGCCAGACCCTTATCAAACGCGCGTCGCGCGTTCGATAACACGTGCCAGACGCCAGCTTTTGTTCTTCGACAGCGGACGGCACTCTTCGATAGCGACAACGTCGCCCTCGTTACACTCATTGTTCTCGTCGTGCGCAAGCAACTTGGTCGACTTGCGGACGAACTTGCGATAGAGCAAATGCTCAACACGACGTTCGATCAATACCGAAATGGTCTTGTCCATCTTGGTGCTGACCACTTGCCCGGTCAGCGTCCTCGCAGTTTTGGTCTGTTCGCTCATTTCACACGCCCCACGGCGACGTCACTCTTCTGCTTGATGATGGTCTTGATGCGCGCGATATCGCGTCGCGTCGCACGGATATCAGTTGGCCGCGGCGGTTGCCCAGACCCTGCCTGCATGCGCATATTGAACTGCTTACGGCGCAACTCCAGCAGCAGCACCGTCAGTTCGGCGCCATCCTTTTCACGTAGTTCGTTAGCTTTCATCACAGCACCGTACGAATCGCAAATGTGGTGCGTACCGGCAGCTTGGCAGCAGCCAGACGCATGGCCTCACGCGCCTGGTCTTCCGGCACGCCCTCCATCTCATAAAGCACGGTGCCAGGCTTGACCTGCGCTACCCAGTATTCGACATTGCCCTTGCCCTTGCCCTGGCGGACTTCAAGCGGCTTCTTCGAAATCGGCTTGTCGGGGAACACCCGGATCCAAACCTTTGCACCGCGTTTGACGAAGCGTGTGATCGCGCGACGTGCGGCCTCAATCTGGCGTGCCGTCACGCGCCCACCGGTGGTGGCCTTGAGGGCGAATTCGCCGAAGCTGACGCGATTACCGCGTTGCGCCAAGCCGCGGTTGCGACCCTTCATCTGCTTGCGAAATTTTGTATTTTTAGGTTGCAGCACGCTCTATGCTCCTGCCGGTGGGCGCCGGCCTCAGGCCGCCGAGGTCTCGCCGTCGGCGGTGTCAACGACTGGACTCTGTCGCACGATTTCGCCCTTGAAAATCCAGACCTTCACGCCGATAACGCCGTAGGTCGTATTCGCTT
>JANMJF010000659.1:0-4917 GCA_031371245.1 Pseudomonadota bacterium
GCCGGGTTTGAAGCCGTACTCTTGCAACTTACGCGCGATCCAGATCACCAGCGGCGTCTTGCCCGTACCGCCGACCGTAATATTGCCGACCACAATCACCGGCACCGGCGCGCGATAGACGTTCAACAGGCGCGATTGATACACCCGACGGCGCAGCGCGACGACAGCGCGATAAAGCCAGCTACAGGGCATGAGCAAGAGGCGCGCCGGGTGCCTGCCATACCAGATGTCATCGAGCAGGTTGCGCAGCGTTTCGTTCACGGGCGCTGCATCAACGCGGATGGTGCGCCCCTCATTTGTCGGCGCGCACGCGTGTCGGAAAAGTGATCTTATACAGCCCGGCCTGGCGCGCGGCGTCCATCACGTCGATGACCGCCTGGTAGCTGGCGGCGGCATCGGCGCTGATGATCACGACCGGCTCGGCGCTGCTCTTGTGCGCGGCGCTCAGTGCGCGGCGGATGGTGTTCAGCTGGGTATTGAGCAGGGCCTGGTTGTTGACGAACACATTGCCCTGATGATCGATGGCGATGTCGATTTTGTCAGCCGGCTCGCTCGGTACGTCCTTGCTCGCCTGTGGCAAGGTCAGTTCCATCTTCGATTCGCTGACAAAGGTGGTCGAGACCATGTAAAAAATCAGCAGCACCAGCACGACATCGATCAAGGGCGTGACGTTGAGCTCGAAATCTTCGCTGCGCGGCGCACGGAAGTTCATGTGTTGGGCCCCGCGCCGGTGCGCGCATCACCATGCAGGGCCTCGACCAGCTTGAGCGCTTCGCCTTCCATACCGACCACGAAACCTTCGATGCGACGATTGAAATACCGGTAGAAAACCAAGGCCGGGATGGCGACTACCAGGCCGCTGGCAGTCGTGATCAAGGCCTCGGCGATACCGCCAGCCAGGATCGACGGGTCGCTCACGCCCTGCTTGGTGACCGCCGAGAAGATGCGAATCATGCCGAGCACCGTGCCGAGCAGACCGAGCAGCGGCCCGATCGAGGCAATGGTGCCGAGCACGTTGATGTAACGACCGAGTTCGAACACCACATGGCGCCCGACTTCCTCGATACCCTCCTTCATGCTGTCGCGATCACGATGGCGGTTGGCAAGCCCGGCGGCCAGCACTCGCCCCAACGGCGAGCCAGCCCTGAGTGTCTGCACGCGACGCTCATCCAGGCTACCGGCCCGCGCCCACTGCCAAACCTGGGCCACCAGGTTGTCGGGCACGACGCGCTTTTTCTGCAGGGTCCAGCAACGTTCGATCACGATCGCCAGCGCGACGATTGAACAGCTCAGCAGCGGCAGCATCATGATGCCGCCGGCAATCACCATTTCTAACACGAGTCGAAGTTCTCCTGGAAAGTGTCGGGCCCGCAACCGGGCAGCGGCAGACAGTAGCAAACCACGCGTTGCCTCGAAAGTGGCGGCGCTGCGCTGAGCCTCACGGCAGACGCCGTCGCCACCATCGCCACTGCGCGGCGCGATAACGCTCGACACGCAGTCCGCGCCGTGCGACGTCGACACTGACCGCGCCACTGCTCGCACTATTCAACACCGCCGCGCCACCCGCGCGGTAACGCGCTACGACCGCTGCCTGGGGCAACTGGTAACGGTTGTGCAGGCCAGCGCCGATCAGCGCCACACGCGGATGCACCGCCTGCACAAAAGCAGCGCTGGAGGACGACGCGCTGCCATGATGCGGCACGCTCAACACGTCCGCGGCCAAGGCGGCATGATCGCGCGCGAGCAGTGTACGCTCGACGCCAAGCTCGATATCGCCGCTCAACAACGCGCGACCATAAGCACCGCGCACAGCCAGCACGCAGGACCGATCATTGCGCTTGGCGAACGATTCACCGCCACGCGGATGCAAAATCTCAAATGTCACGCCATCGGCCTGCCAGCGCAACGGCGCGCGACAGGGGCCGGTTGTCACGCCGCGCGGCACCTTCAGCGGTTCGCCACTGAGCACCCGAGTGACCGGCACCCGCGCCAGAATCGAAGCCGCGCCACCGACATGATCGAGGTCGGCGTGACTGATCAGAAGTTCGTCCAGGCGTGGCACACCGAGCGCGCGCAGCGCCGGCACCACCACACGCTCACCGGCATCGCCGCCCGCCCACCAACGTGGTCCGGTGTCGTACAGCAGTGCATGTCCACTGGTTCGCACCAACACGGCGAGGCCTTGGCCCACATCGAGCTGCGTGACACGGAACTCGCCGTGTAGCAGCGGGCGCTCACGGGGCAGCGCGATGACCGCGAGCAACAGCACACCGAGGGCGCGTCCCGGCACAGCGCGCGGCAGGGCCAGCACCAGCAGGCCGCCACTCACGAGGGCCGCGCCGACGAGACCGAGTTCATGATGCAGCGCTACCGGCGGCGCGCTTGCCATCCACCCCAATAGTTGTTCGAGTGGCGCCCACAAACGTGCCGCGCAGTCCCACAACAAGGCCGCTGCCATCGGTGCCCAGGCCGCGCACAGCATGCCGAGCAGTACCAAGGGCACGACGAATACATTGGTCCACGGCACCGCCAACAGATTCGCAAACGGCGCGCACCAGGGCACTTCGCCGAACAGCACCGCTGAGATCGGCGCAAGCGCGAAGGCCATCACCACATGGGTGCGCCAGGCCAGACGCAAGGGATGCATACGCGCGCGACTACCGGCCAGTGCGATAAGCACCGCGACCGCGCCGAAGGACAGCCACAAGCCGCTGCCGAGCAGACACAGCGGATCCCAGGCGACCAAGGCCACCAGGCTGGCCAGAAAGCTATCCCAGCTGAGGGCGCGTCGGCCGCGTAGCGCCGCCGCTGCGGCAAAGCCGACCATCACCGCCGCGCGTACCGAGGGCAGTCCGGCGCCAGCCACCAAGGTATAGCCCCATGCCGCAAGCGCGCTGGCGAACCACGCCGCACGCAGTACCAGATAGTTCTGCCGCCACGCCCACAGCAGGCCCAGCAGCCAGCGACTCAGGACGAAACACCAACCCGCCGCGAGGGTGATCTGCAGGCCCGAGATCGCCAGCAGATGGGCGGTGCCGGTACGCCGCATGACATCCCATTGGTCTGCCGTGAGCGCGCTGCGATCGTCAACCGCCAAGGCCTTGATGGCAGCCGCAGCGCCGCGCTCAACGACGGCGTGCTCGATGCCGCGCGCGAGCCAGGCCCGCAGGCCATCGAGTTCGCGGCGGGTCGCAATACGTGCGCAATGGTTGCCGGGATGAGCGATGACATAGCCGCTCGCGCCGAGATGGCGGACTAGCGCTGCGCGTTCAACATCGATGCCACCTGGATTGGCCAGACCATGGGGCCGACGCAGACGCACGTGCAACTCACACCAATCACCTAGACGCGGCGGGCGTGGCGCGCCGTGCCACGAGACGCGTAAGCGCGCAGGCAGCGCCATCGCCGCTACGCCACGTGCCTCGCTGTCGGCGAGTTCGAACAAATACCCGCTCTCGCTCGGCATCGGAAAGCTCGCCACGCGTGCGCCAATCACCTGACTGTCGTCCTCGCGCGCCAACGGCAGCAGCTCGCGCTCGGCCGCATCGATCGCACAACCGGCCCACGCATAGCCACACAGCAGGAACGAAAGCGGTCGCAAGACAGGTACGCGCAAACACCCAGGTACGCCCACCAGCGCGCACAGTGCGACAGCGAGTGTCGGCCCTGACAACAGACCACACAGCGTACCGATTACGAAGAGGAAGCCGGCAAGTCGCATTCGTCATCCATGACAAAAGGTCGCGCGCTCAAGACCCGCCGAGTGTAACCCATTTGACCTTTGTGCGCGGCCCGTCGAACATGGCGACGCAGTGCACGCGCAGCACCGTCGACCTATCAGCGCGTCAGAGCAACAGCCACAGCATGAGTCCCAAACACAAACTGCAACGCTATTTCAGCAATCGCGATGTGATCCTGAATTCGCGTGTCGGCGGTTGGCTGGGTAAGTATCTGCACGCGCCGGAGATCTGGCATTTCGGCCGACGCGCGGTGGCGGGCGGCGTCGGCCTGGGCTTTTTCCTGGCCTTCGTACCACTGCCCATGCACATGTTGATCGCAGTGCCGCTGGCCCTGATGTGTCGCACCAATCTGCCGGTCACGGTAGCGGCGGTATGGATTGCCAATCCGATCACCGTGGCGCCGATGTTCATGTTCGCGCTCAAAGTCGGCGGACTGGTCACGGCTCATGAAGTGCAATTCAGCGAACTGCACTTCGACGCGAGCTGGGCCAATGTAAGCGCGCTGTTCGCGCAGCTGTGGCAACCGCTGGTGGTGGGTAGTCTGATATGCGGTGTGAGCGCCGGCGCGATCGGCAATTTCTCGGTGCGCTGGCTGTGGCGGTTGCACCTGCTTTATCGCCGCCGTCAGCGTCGCCAGCGACGGCGTGTGCAGCCTATGCCGGGTCCGTAACGAACAAGCGTCCTTCTTCCAGACGCAAGCGGCGCTGCATGCGCACCGCGATACGTGCGTCATGGGTAACCACCACCACCGCCGCGTTTTGATCACGGCACAGTTCAAGCAACAGATCGCAGGCTAGCGCCGCGTTGCGTGCGTCGAGATTGCCGGTCGGCTCGTCGGCCAGCAGACAGCGCGGCGCACCGACCAGGGCGCGCGCGATGGCAACACGCTGACGCTCGCCGCCGGACAATTCGGCCGGACGATGTTCGAGCCGATGACCAAGCCCGATGCGCTCCAGCATCAGTCGCGCCACCCGCGCGGCCTCCGCTGCCGGACGACGTCCGATCAACAGCGGCATGGCGACGTTTTCAAGGGCAGAGAATTCCGGCAGCAGATGATGGAACTGATAGACGAAGCCGAGCTTCTCGTTGCGCAGCCGCGCGCGTTCGCGCTCGCCGGCGCGCGCCAGATCTGCGCCACACAACAGCACGCTGCCGGTGTCAGGCGTATCGAGGCCAC
>JANMJF010000703.1:0-9022 GCA_031371245.1 Pseudomonadota bacterium
GTACACCTCGGGCACCACCGGCCAGCCTAAGGGCGTGATGCATACCGCCAATACCTTGATGTGCAAATGCCTGCTGGCCAGTGAGTTGTTCGGCTTCGAGTCCGCTGACACGATTTTCATGGGCTCGCCGCTGGCCCATCAGACCGGCTTTCTTTATGCCGCGCTGTTCTCCATCTACCACGGCGCCAAGTGCGTATTGCAGGATATCTGGGAGCCGGTGCGCGCGTCACGGGTGATCGCCGAGGAACATTGCACGATCACGCTCGGCGCGACACCGTTTCTCAGCGACCTCGTGCATAACGAGGCCGCACGCGCTTACGACACTTCTTGTCTGCGTCTGTTTCTGTGTTCCGGCGCGCCGATTCCAAGCGTGCTGGTGGAGGACGCGCGTGTGAGTCATCCCAATATGTACGTGATGAGCGCCTGGGGTATGACTGAAATGGGCATTACCACCGCGACCTATCCAGGGGATCCGCTGGAAAAAGTGCTGGACACCGACGGCCGTGCACTGCCCCATCAAACGGTGCGGGTGCTCGACGAGCAGGGTGCCGTCGTTGCGCCCGGTGTGGAAGGCCGCCTGCAGGCGCGCTGTGCGACGACCTTCGTCGGTTACCTGAAACGTCCTGAGGCCTATGGCGTCGATGGTGCAGGTTGGATCGAAACCGGCGACAACGCGCGCATGGACGCCGACGGCTATATCCGCATCACCGGCCGCTCCAAGGACATCATCATTCGCGGCGGCGAGAACGTGCCGGTAGTCGAGGTCGAAGAATTACTCTATCGCCATCCTGCCATCGAAGACGCAGCCGTGGTGGCCATGCCCGATGTGCGCCTCGGCGAGCGCGGCTGCGCCTTCGTCACCTTGCGTGCCGGTCACAGCCTCGATTTTGCCGGCATGATCGCTTACCTCAGCGGCTGTCGCATGATGAAACAGTATCTGCCGGAGCGGCTTGAGATCATTAGCGCTTTCCCGCGCACGCCGAGCGGCAAAATTCAAAAATTCAAACTACGCGAGCAGGCCAAAACCCTGACGCCGACTTCAATCGGTCAGTGAAGACTTCACACGAGGACTCGAACACATGAATGCCGACCAGTTGCTGGAACGTATCGCTACTACCTTGAAGCGTGATATCGGCCCAGCGGTCGAGGGCGAATATGCCAAGACCCAGGCCTTCATGGCCGCCGTGGTGCTGCAGAAGATCGGTCGTCAGATCGGTTTGCAGGCCGTGCACGGCGCCGCCGAGGAGGCCGACAACCAGGCCCTGCTGGACGATCTGCGCAGCGAACTGCAACAGACCCCTGCGCCGGCGGCGGTCACCGCCGCGCTGGCCACGTTCGCCGGTCAGCACGACGCGGCTGCGTTGTGCGCACTGATCACCGCCCTCTACGATGCGCGCGCCGCACTTGGCGAGACGCGTTTCGAGTTACTCATCGGTCGTGTGCGCAAGAGTCTGCGCGCCACTATCGACCGGCGTATGGTGTACGCGGCATGAGCGCGGCGCAGGACGGCAAGCTTGAGGCGCGCATCCTCGACTATCTCAAGAGTCGCATGCCAGCCGGGCGCGACTTCGCGCTGGAAAACGTGGTGCGCATCGCGGTCGGCTGGTCCCATGAGACCTGGCTATTCGATCTTTCCTATCGTGAAGACGGTCGCATGGAGAAGCGTGGCATGTGTCTGCGCCGCGACCCGGGCAATGCGCTGTTGCGTCATCTGTCGAGCCTCGAAGAACAATACCGTGTGCTCAAGTGTCTCGCCGCAACGTCGCTGCCGACCCCCAAGGTGTACTGGTACGAAGACGATCTGTCGATCCTCGACATGCCTTTCCTGGTGATGGAGAAAGTGCCGGGCAGCTGCCCGAACCCGTGGGGCCGCGAGGGCCGCGCCTACTACCAGTCGGCCGCCGATCGCGGTGTGCTGCCGGCCAGCTTCACCACTACGCTCGCGACCCTGCATACCTTGGACTGGCGCGCGGCCGGTCTCGATTTCCTCGGCGTGCCCGCCACCGGGCCGGAGTTCGCGCTGCGCGAAATCGCCAAATGGAAGGAATTGATCGCGCTATCAGAAGCTGCGCCGGAGCCGATCCTGACCGACCTCATCGCCTGGCTGGAGGCCAACGCGCCGTCCTCGGAGCACGTCAGCTTGGTACACGGCGCCTATCGCACCGGCAATCTGCTTATCGATAACGATCGCATTTCTGCCGTACTCGATTGGGAACTACAGGTGTTGGGCGACCCGATGTACGACGTCGCCTATGTGCTTTCAGATCTGAATCGCGAAGGCACGCCGCTATTGTCCAACCTCGTCGAGCGCGATGCCTTCTGCCGTGACTACGAACAGCAGACTGGTTTTACCATTGACGAGACACGCTGCCGTTACTACAACGCACTCTATGCGATGCGCTCGGTAGCGTTCTGGATGAGCGCCTCGGGGCTCTATGCCAGCGGACGCAGCGATGACATCCGACTGGCACGCACGGCCTGGTCGGTGCCGGTGGTGCTGGAACGGGCGGCCACCGAACTCGGTTACTGACCCTACACTGCGCCGAGCGAGGTTAAACCCGGCCTATTTGGGCGCCGTTTCACCCCATCGGGGCCTGCATGCTGTACCCTCGACGGAGCGCCCGGTGTGGCTGCCACCCTGACGAGGTCTTGCGGGGCGGCAATCCCATCCTGCGGCGATGCTAGTCATCCACCGTCCAATGGTGTCCAACACCGCCCCGATCCGAGGAGAGCCCCCATAAGACCTACCAAACGCCTGACTTATATCGCGGGTATACGTGCTGCGATGGAGTCGATCAACGCGACCCTGCGCGAACCCCATTCGTGGCTGGGCCGCACCGAAGAAAGCATCGTCTTCATCGCCGAGATCGATCACGTCGACAAGATCAACAATCGTTACAGCCATCACGATGGAATTTATCATCGTCTGGTCGCGCCGCTGCCCGCGACCGCCGCCGCGCAGACCACTCGCCATACGAACGAACTGTTCGAAGCGGTCGGCCAAGCTTTCAACGACGGCATAAAGTGCAATCTGCTGCTGGTGCGCGGTGCCAAGAACAGCGTCGCCAAGGGTGGCGTACGAGCGGCAGTGGATGGCGATCACTGGCTCGTCGATCAGTTCATCGGTAATGTCGCCGAGGGCTTCGAGTTCAACATGCTGCGCGTGCAGTAGCACACCGCGTTGCCGCGCCATTCTGCGGCGCGGCGATTGCCCGTGTGCTGAGCAAGAAACAGGACGCCTCAAGCACCCGCCCGATCTCCAATCACGACTCAGCACTACATTTTGTGCGTGACAGCGGGGTGAACAATGGCGAATCTGCATGGCAAGGTCGCAGTGGTGACCGGCGCCTCACGGGGCATCGGCCGCGCCATCGCCCTGCGTCTCGCCCAGGATGGTGCGAGCGTGGTGGTGAATTACGCGCATAACCACGGCGCGGCGCGAGACACCGTCAATGACATTACCGAAGCCGGCGGCCAGGCGCTGGCAGTGCAGGCCGACATCGCCTCGCGCGCCGCCATTCGCCAGCTGTTTGATACCGCGCTCAGCCACTATGGCCGGCTCGATATTCTGGTAGCCAACGCCGGCTACGCGGTGTTCAAGCCGCTCGCCGACATCAGCGAAGAAGATTTCGACGCGACCTATGCGGTGAATGCGCGCGGCACGTTCTTCTGCATGCAGGAGGCGTTGCGCCATCTAGGTGACGGCGGGCGCATCGTCTGTATCTCGACCATAGGCACGCTCTTGAATATGCCGGGCGGGGCTTGTTATTTCGGCGCTAAAGCCGCGGTTGAACAATTCTGTCGCGTCGCCGCGCGCGAGGTGGCGGCGCGCGGCATCACCGTCAATGCAGTCTCGCCGGGTTTCACCGATACCGACATGCTGCGTGCCACGTTAGCGGCGAGTGAACCCGATGCCGCCGCTCAATTGATCAACATGACACCGCTCGCGCGGCTGGGCGAAGGCCGCGACATCGCGGCGGTGGTCGCCTTTCTGGTGGGCCCCGACGCCGCCTGGATGACACGCCAGAATCTGGCGGTCGACGGTGGTATCGTCAGTCGGTGAGCGTCATGTGTGTCCGAACTTCACGCCGGGATGCAAGGCTGCGGTCTCGCAGCGTAGAGGAAAACACCCGGCATCAGCGGCACCCAGGCGAAAAGCATGACGAGCTGCAGCACCCCGTAGAACTCCGCCGCGAGCAATAAATTGATCAGCGGACGCGACAACGCGCCGTAGCAGATTACGGCACCCAAGGTCGCCATATCCAACTTGCCATCGGTGCGGACGAGCCAGAAGATCGGGATGAGAGCAAACAAGTGGTAGTGCGGCCAGACCAGCGGTGAGGTAGCGAACGTGAACAGGACACCGATGCTGGCCGCGAACCAGGGATCCGAAAACGCATCGCGCATGTTGGCGAGCAACTCTTTGCCTGCGCGCCCGTTCGAAGTGAGCGCCAAAAGCAGCGCGACCAGCATCGATATCGCGATGATCAGCCCATAGCCGGTCGGCCCGTAGGACATGCCCAGGTTCGCTAACAGCATCGGCAACGACTGGTTGCCTTGCTCGAACGAAAATGGCAGGGCGCCACTGCCGATCCCCCGCGCATATCCTAGCCACTCCAGCCACACCGATACATGGTTGAAATACCCGGCACCGATCGCAAACGCCACGGCGCTAAGCACGGCGGCCACGCCGACGCCGACGAAAAAGCTGCGCGAGCCCCGCACGACCCAATAATGGATCGCGAGCGCCAAGGCAATCCAAGTCGTGTTGGGCTTGAAGATCACAAACACGGTTAGCAATCCAATGAAGAGTCCAGCGACGAACACATTGCCGCCGTAGCGCCTCCTGACCGCGACGTGAAGCAACGCCGCGATGAAAGCCAGTTGCAGTGAATTGACGTTGCCGACCTTGACGTCCTGAACAAACGGATTGAACGTGAGTTCGGTCAGCAGCGCTAGCCAGATGGCCGGCCACTTGGCTAGCGCGCGTAAGCGCGCAAGCAGGTAGATACCGAAGCCGGCCGCCAGGTAGGCGATGATGGCGAAGAGCGCCTGCGCACGCTCGTAATCGGCAGGAAGGAATGCAAAACACGCATAGAGAAAGGGCGTTGCGGTCGGCTCGATGTGGCGTCGATAGTGGTTGGCGTTACGCAGCTTCTGGTTGCTCGAGGCGTCCGCGATCTCGTTCAGAGCCCGTGCGTAGCCGTGTGGGTCTGCATAGGGACTTTGCGCTGTTGCAGTCCCCTGCTTGACCAGTGGGATGCCCCAGAAATGATAGAAGTCGACGCCGAACTGGTGAGGGAAAACCGCCATCACATTGGCGATCAGGGCCGCCGCAAGCAGCAGCGTGACAGCGAGGCCCGCAGTACTCGACTTCATGATTGTCGAGAGCGCTTGCATCAGCGGAGTTGTCTCGACCGGCAGTCGCTACCGTCTGCCACCTCGTTCCGGCACCGGCCACTGCACAGTCGCGACGACCTTGCAGTGAGCACGCGCAATCGAAGCAGCTTGCGCGTGACCGTCTGCGTTCAGCCCGCCGCGCGCGCCGCGTTGTCACGGGCCGTAAGGCGAAAGCCGGCATAGCCCTGCTGCGTGACTTCATCGCATTTTTGTCGATAGGGGCCGACGCCGCCGATATAGGGCAGGAACACCCGTGGTTTGCCTGGCACATTGGCGCCCATGTACCACGAATTGGCCTGCGGGAAGAGCGTGTTGTTGGCGACTTGGTTGACGTGTTCGACCCATGCAGTCTCTGCCGCTGGGGTCGCTTCGATGCAGCCATAGCCTTGTGCGCGCAGGAAGTTCATGCACTCGGCAATCCAGTCCACGTGCTGCTCGATGGACACCATCATATTGCTCATCACCGAGGGGCTACCGGGGCCGGTGATGGTAAACAAATTCGGAAAGCCAGCGATGCCGAGACCCAGATAAGTCTGCGGGCCGTCGGCCCATTTAGTTTTCAGCGCCAGGCCAGCGCTGCCACGGATGTCGACATTGACGATTGCGCCCGTCATGGCGTCGAAGCCGGTGGCGAATACGATGCAGTCGAACTCGCGTTCCTGATCGCTCGTGCGTATCCCTTGCGCAGTGATTTCTATGATCGGCGTCGCGCGTAGATCGACGAGTTGCACGTGGCTGCGATTGAAGGTTTCGTAATAGTCCGTGTCGAGGCAGGGACGTTTGGTGCCGAACGGGAAATCGGTAGGGCACAGCGTTTCGGCGGTGAGCGGGTCGCGCACGATGGTGCGGATTTTCTCGCGCATGAAATCGGCGGCGGTGTCGTTGGCAGCCTGGTTGATCAGCAGATCGCCAAAGGCCTGCAGCATGCCGTTCAAGCTGCCGCTCTGCCAGCCGTCTTCATAGGCGGCGCGCCGCTCGGCCGCACTTGCAGCGAGGGCTGATTTGGTCACCAGCGGCACCGGTACACCGAACAGCGACTGGCGCGCGGCTTCGCGATGTTCACCATAGCGCGCCTTGAGCGCGGTGACCGTGTGCTCATCGAGCGGTTGGTTGGCAGCCGGCAGACTATAGGCCGGCGTGCGTTGAAAGACCGTCAGTTGTGCAGCTTGGCTGGCGATGATCGGAATCGACTGGATGGCCGAAGAACCGGTGCCGATCACAGCCACGCGCTTGCCGCTGAAGTCGACACCGTCGTGGGGCCAATGGGCGGTGTGATAGGTCTGACCGGCGAAGCGCGCGCTGCCTGCGATGTCGATGACCTTGGGTACTGACAGGCAGCCGCTCGCCATGATGTAAAACTGCGCGCAAAACTGTTCGCCGCAGGCGGTCTCGACTTGCCAACAGTTGTTGCTCTCGTCAAAGGTGGCGCGCTTCACCTGGGTGGCAAAGCGGATGTCGCGGCGCAGGCAGAAGCGGTCAGCGACATGGTTGGCGTAGCGCAAGATCTCGGGCTGGGTCGCGTATTTCTCGCTCCATTGCCATTGCTGCTCGAGTTCGGGACTGAAGGAAAAGGAGTAATCGATGCTCTGCACGTCGCAGCGCGCCCCTGGGTAGCGGTTCCAGAACCAGGTGCCGCCGACCCCCTCACCCGCTTCCAGCACCTGCGCCGAATAACCGGCTTCGCGCAGGCGGTGCAGCATGTACATGCCGGCAAAGCCGGCGCCGACAATGATGGCATCGTATTTCATGGACGAGTTTCTCCGAGCGCTAGGGCGCCGCCGTGGGCAGGCGCGAAGGTGGAATTGTCGAGCGCCGCGCGCCGTCTGGCAACCGCGCGCGCGGCCCACCCCCCGCATCACAGTCACACAACTCGGTACACTGCCCGCCACATGAATAATGCTGCTGCCACTCGTCTTCCCGCGCAACGCATCGATGCCGCAGGACGCGCCCATGTGAACTGGTGGGCGGTGCTGGCACTGGCGGGGCCGTTGATCGCCAACAGTGCCATCCAGGCCGCTTTGAACCTCACCGACACCTGGTTCGTCGGCCACATCTCGACCTTGGCCATGGCCGCCATGGGTGCGGTGCACTGGCTGGTGATCGTATTCATCGGCGTATTGGGTGGGGTGGCGATGGCGGTGCAGACGGTGGTTGCCCAGGCCCACGGTGCGCGGCGCTATACGCGCGCCTCGCAGGCGACCTGGACCGCGTTGTGGGCATCGCTGCTGACTGCACCGCTATTCGCGCTGCTTGCGTTCAGCGGGCAGTGGATCCTTGCGCCCTTCGGTCTCAACCCGGAGGTGCGCGAACTGGCGCTGCAATTCTGGCAGCCACGCATGTTGGGTGCGGCAGTGGGCGTGGCCTTGTGGTCGGTGCTCGGTTTCTTCAATGGCATCGGTCGCGCGCGCGTCACGCTGTTGATTAACTTGTTGACCTTGAGTGTCAACGCCTTGCTCGCCTGGATTTTCATTTTCCATTTTCATTGGGGTGTGCCGGGCGCGGCCTGGGCGACCAATTGTGCAACGGCGATCGGTCTCGCCATGGCGCTCGCGATGTTCATCGGCGGCAAGCAATTTGTGGCCTACCGCGCGGCGCTGACTTGGCGCCTGAATCGTCACAGTCTCATCAAGCAGTTCCGTCTCGGTCTGCCGATGGGCATCGGCTTGGCGGCCGATTTGTTCGGCTTTGCGCTGTTTCAATTGATGCTGGTGAAACTGAGCCCCAGCGACGGCGCGGCTTCGCAGATAGTGATGATGCTGACCTCGATTTCCTATATGCCGGCGATCGGCATCGCGCTGGCCGGCACGACCTTGGTCGGGCAGTCGATCGGTGCGGGCGACAAGGCCTGGGCGCGGCGTCTGGGCAATGCCGTGATCGTGATGGCGATGATCTATATGGGCGGTGTCGGGCTTTTGTTGGGGCTCGCGAGCGGCTGGTCGATTCCGCTGTTCCTCGATGCCAGCGATCCGCTGAACGCGGCTGTCGCCCAGTCCGGCATCGTTCTCATGTGGTTGGCGGCCGCATATCAATTATTCGACGGTATGATCCTGGGCGCGAGCTTCTGTCTGCGTGGGGCCGGCGACGCGACCGTGCCGGCGGTGCTGATCCTGGGCATGTCGTGGTTATTGTTCGTGCCGCTGGCCCATAGTCTGGCTTTTGCGCCCGGCCAGGGCTTTGTCGGCTGGTTGCCACAATATGGCCTGGGCGCGGCCGGTGGCTGGATAGCGGCGGTGGTCTATGTGAGTCTGGTCGGTATCCTCATGCTGGCGCGCTGGCGCGCGCGGGCCTGGGAGCAGATAGCCTTGCGGTGAGGCGAGGAGGAATATCTCCTGAATGTGCGAATAAATTCGCACCTACAATCGAGATCGTGATTTCCAAGCGGAGGGCGCACGGTGGGCAAGAACGATCCCAATCCTGACATCGAATGGTTAGCCGAGCCCGAACCGCATAACTACCCGGCGGCGCTTGCTTATCTGTCCCTGGTCTGCGACCCCTCGCTCGCCAGCGACCATGTGCAACTGCTGCGCGTAGCACCCATGGCGGCCTTTAAGGCCAAGGACATTTTTCGCGCCTCGGGGCTGTCGCTACTCGGCGTCAGTAATTTCCATGTGAGGAAAAATAC
>JANMJF010000711.1:0-7011 GCA_031371245.1 Pseudomonadota bacterium
AGCACGCGCCAGCCGAACAGCAGCGGATGACGGCGTTGCAGCGCGGTCGGTTCTTCTACCACGCCCGAATGGCGCGCGACCTTCCATACCACGTAGTCGAGCGGATCGTTGAAGGTAAACGCCGCTTTTAACAAGCGTGCGACGGACAAACACTTGCCGAGCAGGCGCCGCCGCCGCCAGGCGTGGCGGGTGTGGCTCGCGGCCAAGTCCGTGGGCCGGTGCCGCCATTCGCACGGCGCAATGCGCTCGAGTCCTAGCCCGGCCGCAAGCGCTTCGAGATGCGCATCGAGGGTGTCGCGATAATCGTTATACAAACGCTGCGCGGCCTGCGGATTTTCCGCCCGCAGCTCGGCGCCATAGCTGAGCGTGAAGGCCTGCCGCCACAGCGCTTCGCTAGTAAAGGTTTGGGGCATGATGGCGATGCTGCTGGTCAGTACCCGCTCGGCGGCGAGGTGGCAGAGCGCGCCGATGCGCGCGCGTACCGCTGGCTCGCGTGCCTGTAGGACGACACAGGGTTGCGCGAAGCGTGCCCAGAAATAGGAATGGAAATCGCCGCCAATACAACGCGCCAAATGTTCGAGCGTGATGGTGGCGAGCTTGGCGGTGTGGCGTGCACCGGCGACCTCCAACATGACGTGGTAAACATTGGGTGGCAGCAGGCGATTGGCGACGCCGGCAAGTGTTGGCAAACACCCATAGCTGTCGAGCAATAGATAGAAATCGAGCACCGTATCGCGCTTGCCACGCAGATAGGAGCCATAGGCCACCACCGCCAGTAGATGCGCACCGAAGCGCGCTTCGAAGTGCGCGACGAAAGCACCCAGGATGGGGTCGGTAGTCGCTGCAACGGGCTCAGCCATAAGCACCGCGTGTACCGGCGAAGGTGCGGAAGGCCTGCGCGTGCACCGTCGCGGCCGCAGGATCGGTCAGCCACGAGCGCAACGGGCCGTGGCGTAGCCGTTCGGATAGCGCATAGATCAGACGCAGCGCCATCAGTGCGCTGCTCGCGGCGGTCCACCACGCGACGCCGAACAAGGCCCAGTCCGGGTGTCCGCACATCAGCGCGATGCTGAGAATGATCAGACAGGGATTGCGACGCGCTGTGACCAGCCGGAAGTAGGCGTCGAAGGGTCGCCAGGCGAACAGGCTGCAGGAACCGAGCGCGTGGAATAGGGCCTCCAGTGCACGGCCGGCGAGGTAGCCGCCGACGATCAATTCCACCATCCGGTGCAGGATGGCGGGATCGAGTGCCGAACCCAGCCCTGTTGCCCACAGCAGGTACCAAAACGGCGGATGGACGATATCCATGCCATGGTCCAGCCAGTGCCCGACTTTGCTCGATTGCACCGTGACCCGTGCAAGCTTGCCATCGACAGTGTCGAGCAAGGTCATCACCCAGCCGCACACCAGCCCGCTCGCAAACTGACCCTGGGCGAATAACCAGCCGGCCGCGATCACCAGCACCAGGCCGGTGAGCGTCACCCTATTTGGCGAGATACCGGCGTCGGCGCACCAGCCGACGACATGTCGCGCCGGGCGCGGCCACAGCCATTTGGTGACCAGATCAGTAATGCCTTTGTAGGAGTTTCCGTACAGGAGGCTTTCGAGGGCAGCGCGCCGATCCGCGTGCAGCGGTTCCAGCAGCGGCGGCTCTACCCGTCGCAAGTGATCGTCGTATTGCTCAAGCTCGGCCGGCCGCACGAGGCGCGCGCCCGCCGGCCGTGGCGCGGACGACGATGCGAGCGCGGCAGCAAATTCGACCACCCTTGCGCCGCCACAGGCGGCGCCCGCCAGACCGCCGTCGAGTGGACATTCCAGCAAGATGTTGTCCTGTTTGGCGAGGGCCGTGACGGTGCGCTGTTCGAACAAATAAGCGGCCTGCACCACTACCACGCGCGCCGCGCCTGCGGCCGCTTGGGGCTCGGTGGTGATGTCGGTGAATCCCGCTGCGCGCAGCTGGCGTTCGAGTCGCTGGCGTGAACTCAAGCCCCACAGGCGCAGCGGATGGTCGCCGAGTATGCAGGCTATGCTGACCATGGGATATACTGCCCTCTCGATTTATGTTGAGTAAATCATTGAATTATAGAAACTTCAGAGATCAGTGGTAAAGGCTCGTGATGGTTCGTCTGCTCCATCTTACCGACCCGCACTTGAGCTCGCTGGCCGGGGTGTCGCCGTGCGCGTTGCAGGGCAAGCGCGCGCTTGGCTTTCTCTCGTGGTGGAGCAAACGTCGTCATCATCTGAGCGCTGCCACGCTCGCCCGCGTCACCCATGCGGCGGGCTTGGAGGGCGCCGCGCTGGCCTTGGTGACGGGCGATCTCGTGCATATCGGTCTGCCCCAGGAACTGCGCCAGGCGCGTGCCTGGCTGGACACCCTCGCCGCCACCCAGCCGGTAGTGCTGGTGCCCGGCAATCACGATTGTTACCGCGCCGATGCCGTGCGGGGCATCGAACAGCAGTGGCTGGCATATCTGCACGGTGATGCCGGTACCGGTAGCGCTACCTTTCCGCGGCTGGTCACTTGTGACGAGGTCTCGATCATCGCGCTGTCCTCGGCCGAGCCCAGACCGTGGTGGTCGGCGGGCGGGTGTCTCGGAGCCGCGCAACGTGCCGCCCTGGAGCGCTTGCTGGCGCGAACCGCCGGCAGCTTTCGCTGCGTAATGCTCCATCATGCACCCCTGGTCGAGCAGGCGCCGGCGCGCAAAGGCCTGGCCGACGCGGCCGAACTCACGGCCTTGCTGCGACGAGCGAAAGTCGAGCTGGTGCTGCACGGTCATCTACATCACAACGCCATGCAGGTGTTGGACCAGCGTACGCGTATCGTGGTCACTGCGCCGGCCTCAAGTACCGTTGCGAGCAACCCTGCCTCCTATCGCATCTTTGAAATCGCGCGTGACGGCGTCGACTGGCAGATCGCGTGCACACTCAAATGTGAGCAGGCCGACGGGCAGATGGCGATACACACCCGCGAGTCGTGGACGGTCCCGATCGCGCTCATGTGAATAATCAAGCGCTGCGGCTGATGCCGATCACGGCCAGCAACAGCAGCACGGCCGAGGGCGCCAGCGCGGTCGGTGCCGGTGGCAGATCGAGCAAGGTCGAGAGATGGCTCGTGATCTGGTCGAACAGATAGAAGCCGATGCCGGCCGCGCCGCCCAGCAATAGGCGAAAGCTCGCTGTACGGTTGTGCATGCTGGCCATGACGAAGGGCAGGCCGAGCAGGGTCATGGCGAACAAGGCGGTCGGCAACGACAGCTGTTGCCATAACATTGCCTGATACTGCCGCGTATCGACACCCGAGCCTTCCATTTCGTGGATATAGGCATAGAGGTCGAAGACCGACAGCGCATGGGCCGGCGCGATCAGGGTCGCCATCTGTTCGTGGGTGAGAAAACTCTGCCAATCCAGTGTCGCCATGCGCCGATGCTCGACCGAGTCTGCGCCCAATACGCGTTCATCGACATTGTGCAGCCGCCACATCTCATCAGTGACGATGTCGGCCTTGTCGGCTTGCACTAAGCGCTGCAAGCGGCCGCGCACACCCAGTTCGTAGATCTCTATGTCGCGCGGGATGCGTCCGAAATCGACACCGCCGACGCGGATGAAGCGATTTTCATGCCGGCTCCAGAATTCGGTCCCCCCCAGCGCAGTCTGCGGCAGGGTCTTGGAGCGGTATTCCTGCGCTTGGCGCTCGACCAGTGGGATCACGGTGGCACGGGCGGTCACGGCGCTCACCACCACCATGGCACTCAAGACCAGCAAGCCGCGTGCGATCCGCCATGGCGACATGCCGGCCGCACGCAGGGCCAACAATTCCCCGTGATTGGCGAGCGCGCCGAGTCCGAGCACCGAGCCGAGCAAGGCGGTAACCGGCAACAAATCGATAATGCGGGTCGGCAGGGTGAGGATCACGACCGCGATGGCGTCGACGGTGGTGAAGCGGCCGACACCGACGTCGTCGAGTTCCTCGGTCAAGGCCAGAAAGCTGAACAACACCAGCAACAACACCAGCACTGCGCAAGCGGATTTTAAGAAGTTGAATGCGATGTAGCGATCGACCAGCGTCATGGCGCGCAGTGTAAGGGATGTCTGCACCGACGCGCAGGTGTGCGCTTGGTCGCGGCGAGCACGGGCACACTCAGGCGGTGCGCGAGAACGGCGTCGAGTTCCAGATCACCAGCAAGCTTGCGGCCAACAGTGCCGGCACCCACCAGATACTCGGCAACCACTGGTGCTCGACCCAGGTGCGGCCGATGCCGAGCAGGTTGTAGTACAAGGCGTAGATGCCGATCGCGACGGGCAGGCGGGTGTAGCGACTCTGACGCGGCCGCGTTTCGGCCAGCGCCAGCGCGGTCAAGGCCAGCAACAAGGTTGATACTGGTGTCGACAGGCGCCATTGCAGCTCGGCACGATCTTGCGCATCGCGCGACAGCAGCAGCGCTGCGGTCGGTTCGGATTTGGTGCGGTATTCGTGCTCCAGCGTGTGCGCGGCTTTTATTGACAAGGTCAGCGTGGCGAAATTGCCGTAGAAGTCCGAGCCGCCGGCCACATTCTTGTAGATGCTGGCATCGGACAGGCTCAGGCGGTGGCGGCCGGGTGTAGCAAACGGTTTGAGTGTGCCGTTCGGCGCTGACATCACCACCACGCTGTCACCTCGCCGTTCGCGGATGAATACGCCGCTCAGAGACTGTCCATCGGCGTTGATGTGTTCGACATAGACCGCGCGATTATTGTCATCATAAAGATAGAAGCGATGGGCCTTGATGCGATCGAGTTCCGAGGAGGCATCGGCTTGCGCCTTGAGTTCGAACATCGCAGAGTAAAGCCACGGTCGCACCGTGCACGAGAACGCACCGATCGCGGTGGCGAGCAGCAGGCTGCACATGATCAGTGGTCGCTGCAGGCGGCGGCGGCCGTAGCCACAGGCCTGCATGGCGGTCAGCTCAGCGTGGCTGTTCAAGCGGCTGAACCCGACGATAAGGCCGAAATACAGCGCCAGCGGTAGCAGTACTTCGAGCGCGATGACAGATTTGTACAGCGTCAACAGGGCGACTTCGTCGGCGCGCAGCAGTCCACTGGCGGCATCGGTCAGAAAGCGTGTGAGGCTGTAGGCCAGGAACACCACCGTCAGCGCAGCCGCGACCGCCACGAAGCTCGCGCCGATTTCACGTAGCAGGTAGCGATCGAGTAACACGATGGTCAGATCAAAACGTATGGGCAGCAACAGAGTCGGCGGCAGCCGCTATGATGGGCAGCGATGGCGGGTGGTGCAACCGCTCGCGGCACTTGCTGGCGTGTTGATCGGGTTTGCTGCCGACGCTGACGAAAGCCGGCCGCTATCGAATCTAAAAGACACCGTGATCGCGCGCGCGCAGGAAGCCTGGGAGTCGGACAATGGCGACACCATGTTCATCCGTGGTGATCTGCAGCTGCGTGGCTCGCACTGGCATATCTACGCTGACACCGCGCGCGTCGAAGGCAAGCTTGGCGATCCGGTGCGGGTGGTGGTGGACGGCAGCCCGGCCCGCATCGTGATCAGCCGCGACGGCGATGCCGAGCCCTTGGAGGGACGTAGCCACCATCTCGAATTCGACCCGCGCGCCAAGATCATGCGCCTCGATGGCGCCGCCACCGTTGTCAAGGGTCAGGATTCAATCAGCAGCGAGAGCATGCGTTATTCCCTCGACCGCAATACCTTCAAAGCCGGTTCGCACGGACGGGTTAAGGTCGTTAGCGGATCGCGTTCTGATCGTAAGTAGTCAGCCTCAGCGTGAACGCGCTGGCCAATGATTTATCAAGGCCGTGAGGATCCCGGCGTTGGTGGCGGCATCGGTGGCGTTGATCTGGTCGAGACGCGGCGGCCCTGGCCATGCCACGTCGCTGAATGCCTGATCAGCGCATTGACGCGCGCCGGAATAACGCGGCAAGACGTGAAAGTGCACATCCGGATCGACCATCATCAGCATCAGATAATTGATCTTGTCGTGGCCGAATGCGGCGCCGAGGGCATGCTCGGCGTCCTGCGCTACGGCCACCAGTTCGGCGCCTGCGGCCGGCGACAACGCGCCAAAACTTGTCACCGCTTCCTTGCACACCAACACCAGCGCGCCGAGCGTAACCTGCTGCGGACGCAGCAACACGACCCAGCTTGTATAGTCGGCCACCACGGAGCCCGGGTAGCCGAATTTTTTCATGGTCGGGTTCATCGGGCACGGCCTGCGCTGGCGGTCCCCGTAGTGGCGACGCGGGCCGGATACCAGCTGGCGATGACCTCGGCAGCACGGGCGAGATCGGCGCTATCGTCCACTTCACACCACGACAGGCCGTCTATCGGGCAGGTCGCAACCAGGCCATGATCGGCCAGCTTGTCGACTGCCGCGAGGTACCACTGCTTGAGACCGGTGCCGTGGCGCATCATGTGATCGAGCTGCTGAGCGAAACGTGTTGGGCCTTCGCCACGGAAGGCCATCATGCCGATCGATTCACCGTTGACTAGCGCGCGCTCGAGTTGTTTGCCGACACGCTGCAAGCGACCTGCGGCGACGATGACTTTCATGTCGTCGTCGTCGTAGCTGGCCTTGCTATCGGTGACCAAGGTCACCGCCGCGCCCTTATCGGTGTCCAGCAGGCGGCGCAGAATAGCGGCCTCGAACAAGGTATCGCCGTTGACGATGATGAAATCGTCCTGCATTTCCGACCGTGCCACCCAGCAGGTGCCAAGGTTGTCGCACTGGGCGAAGAAGGGGTTGTACAGCGTGCGGGTCGGCACGGCGCTCTGAGCGGCGACGATATTATCGATGACGTCGGCGGCGAAGCCCGTTACCACCACCACTTCATCTATCGCACATTGTGCGATCTCATGAAGCTGCCACTCAAGCAGTGAGCGAGCGCATACCGGCAAGGCCGATTTCGGTTTGTCGGCGGTCAGCGGCAATAGCCGCCGGCCCTGGCCCGCGCTCAGGATGATCGCTTTCATTTGCTTGTTTTCCGGGTGTTTCGCACGCCTCGCCG
>JANMJF010000788.1:0-4100 GCA_031371245.1 Pseudomonadota bacterium
GCGGGAAGGTGAACATCGCCACACCGCGTTTCAGGTTGCGAATGTTTTCCCAGGTCGAGGCCACGCTGTCATAGCTGTAGTTGCTGCAGATACCGTGCTTACTGAGATTGCCCTTCAGGCCGTCAATCTTGTCCCAGTCCAACTTCAGGCCCGCCGCCACGATCAGATAGTCGTAGTCGACGCGTTTGCCAGACGACGTCAGAAGATGATTGTCGTGGGGCAGGAACTCAGCGCAGGCTTCGTTGATCCAGTTGATAGCAGCGGGCACCAACGTCGCCATCGGCCGGCGCGTCACTTCGCGTGGAAACAAGCCCGCGCCGACCATCGTCCATTGCGGCTGGTAGTAGTGATATTCCGATGGCTCGATCAGGGTGATATCGAACTTGTCACGACCTGGCAATTGTTCGAGCGCTGACACCGCAGCCATGCCACCCGTGCCGCCGCCGACCACTACTATGCGCGTCTTATTGTGCTGCATGAATTTCTCCCGCTGTTCACGTACCCGGCGCTAGTGTCGATCAGTGCTGCGGGTGCGCGGTGACGTCGTTACGTAGGATGCTCACCACCAATGGGATCAGCGCCGCCGCTGCGAGACCAAGGAGGGCCACGCCGGCGATGCGGCGGTCGATGGCAAAGGCGCGCGCCAGCAGGCCGCTGCCTTCGATGCAGATGAGTATAGCCGCGACCAGCAGCACAAAGAGGCCAAAGCCGCGCTGTAACTGGGCTGGCGAAATCGAACGCGACAGACGCGTGCCAAGCACGGTGCCGGCGATGCTGAGCACACTGATCACGGCGGCCGAGTCGACATCCAGCGCCACATGAGAAGTGAGCGCGTAGCTGGTGATACCTGCCGTGCAGTTCATCGCGATCACCAGCAAGGAAGTGCCGACCGCCGTATGCATGGGCAGGCCACCGAGCAAGGCCAAGGCAGGTACCACAAGAAAACCACCGCCGGCGCCCACCAGTCCGGTCACCACGCCAACGCCAAAACCATCGGCGAGCACGCGTCCGAGGCTGCGTTTTACAGGTTCGCTAGTGGCCGCATCCTTGCCACCAATTCGACGCAGCATCGCTAGACCACTGCCCACCATCACGCCGGCAAATAACAGGAGCAGCAACGCATCGGCGATAGATTGCGCAAGTGCTCCGCCGCAGTAGGCACCCACCATGCCTGCCAGTCCGAAAATTGCGCCGGTGCGCCAGGCCACTCGACCGGCGCGGGAATGGGCAAGCAAAGCGGCTAGCGAGGTGACGCCAACGATCAGCATCGACGTGACGATGGCGACCTTGGTGTTGAGGCCGATCACATAGACCAGCAGGGGCACGGTCAGAATCGAGCCGCCGCCGCCGGTCAACCCGAGCAATAGCCCGATGGCGAGGCCGGCTGCAATGATTTCGAAGACCGCGAAAGAAATCATGGGTACGGGGTGATGAGGATGTCAGTCGATGATATATGGCTATATCGAATAACGTAATACGCATTAGCTCTTTATGAATGCATCCGTGCAAACAACGCGCGGAGCGGACCCGTGCAGTGCCGCCAGCAAGCGGCATCCGATGGTGTGCTTTAGGGCGATGTATAAGTTCGCATAATGAATATTATGTTAAATAATATAACGAACACACGAATCTCAATGTCCAGCGCGCGCCGGCCGCACGTCGCTGACTGTCTCTAGTCATCACTCCCCAACCATCCGCCATCAACCGGCAGTATCGAGCCGGTGGTAAAACTCGAGGCAGCGCTCGCGAAATAAAGCGCCGCACCGACAATCTCGTCCGGTTGCCCCCCCCGTTGCAGCGCCATGCGCGACGCGCGCTGACCAAAGCTCGCCATGTCCCAGGCTTTGGAGATATCGGTCAGAAAAGGCCCGGCCATGATGCAGTTGACCCGTACTTCGGGACCATAGCCGTGGGCAAAGGCTCGGGTAATGGAATTGAGGCCAGCCTTGGCCGCGCCATAGGGCTGCGAACCCGGGCTCGGGGTCATGGCCGCAGTGCTGGAGATATTGATGATCGCGCCGCCGCCGGCCGCTTGCATGCGTGGCGCAATCAGGCCCATGAGACGAAACGGGCCCTTGAGATTGATGGCGACGACCTTGTCGAACAGTTCCTCTGTCACTTGCTCGAGTGACGGATAAAGCGGCGACAGACCGGCGTTGTTGACCAGGATATCTATCTTGCCGAAGTGGCCATAGACCGCCGCAACCATCGTTTCGAGTTCGTTCCAGCGTCCAACATGACACGACAGCGCCAACGCTTTTCGCCCCAGCGCTTCGATTTCCCCGGCCACTGCCTGGCACTGTTCGAGTTTGCGACTCACCACCGCCACGTCGGCACCGCGCGCGGCAAAGGCCAGCGCCATTTGTCGTCCCAGGCCGCGGCTGCCACCGGTGATCAAGGCCACCTTGCCGGACAAGTCAAAAAGATCTCTGGTCATGACGCTCCCCTCATGTCATCGGTGCATCATTGTCGCAGCGCACCGCAAAGGGCGCCAGAGAAGGCCACGCCGAGCGCCGCTGCCGCCTGTTGATCGGATGAGCGAGCGACAGCAGCGCCGTTCAGTAGTCAGGGCACGACACACTATGGGAATTTACTCGCACATCCGCTCAGATTGCGGGCGTCAATCGATGCTCAGCGCCAGCACGCGACTGATGGCGGTCAGCCCACGCCCCGATTGTTCGCACCACTCGTCGAAGGCGGCCTGCACGGCGGCCAGATCGCGCTGAGAGGATGGTGGTCGATGCAACACGCCCTCGTCCACCAGCACCCGCACCACATCACGCGACAAGAGCCAGGAGTCCAGCCCCATGCGGCGCAGAAAATACTGGCCAGTCATGCCACCGAGACGCGCACCGCGCTTCTTCAACACGCCTAACAATTCGCCATAACGACCTGCCGAGAAGGCGGCAAAAAAAGCGCCGGCACTGCCATGCTCGGTAGCGAGGTCGAGCACGAACTGCGCGTTATCGCGGGTTGCGAGCAGCTTGGTGTGATGACGGATCACACGCGTATCGGCCAGCAGCTTCTCGATATTTTCATCGGACAGATAAGCAAGCGCATGGGCATCGAAAGCATGCAGTGCGGCCTCGAAACCCGGCCATTTGTGTTCCACCACGCGCCACACGAAACCCGCCTGAAAGACACCCTGGGTCATGGCCGCCAACCAGCGGTCATCACTGATAGCGCGCAGTTCGGCGCTGTTACGCGGCGTCGGGATCAAGGCTTCGAGCGCGGCCGCGCCGCCCTTGCGGCGTGCCGCCCGCTGGTACAGTTCAGCGAAGCTGCGCATCACGCCGCGACCGCCACCGCTCAGCGATGCATGCCACCGTCGATCACGAACTCGCTGCTGGTGCAGTACGAGCTCTCATCGCTGGCCAGGAAGAGCACCATCTGCGCAACTTCCAGCGGCGGCGCGGTGCGGCCCAGCGGCACGAAGCGCAAGGCTTTGTCCATCTTGCCGGCCACCGCTGCCTGGGTCTGATGCATCATGTCGGTGTCGATGAAACCGGGATGCACGGAATTCACCCGCACACCGAAACGTCCCAGTTCCTGGGCTGCTGCTTTAGACATGCCGCGCACCGCCCACTTGCTGGTCGCATAGGCGAACGCGCCGGCCGTACCTTGCAGGCCGGCCACCGAGGAGATATTGACGATCGAGCCGCGTTTGCTTTCGCACATCACGGGCGCCACTGCGCGCATGCCCAAGAACACGCCTTTCTGATTGATAGCAATGATGCGGTCGTAGTCCTCGATGGTGGTATCGAGCAGACGCCCGAGTTTGAACACGCCAGCATTGTTCACCAGCACGTCGATCTGACCATGTTTGGCCAGCATCGCATCGACGACGGTCTGCCAGTCCGCTTCGCTGCTCACGTCATGGATCATGAAGGTTGCACCGATCTCCGCCGCCACCGCGCGGCCTTCGGCTGCCAGCACGTCGGTGATAAATACTTCGGCGCCTTCGGCGCGGAACAGTCGCGCCTCATCGGCACCCTGCCCGCGCGCGCCACCGGTGATCAGCGCTACTTTGCCTGTCAATCGAGCCATGTCATTCACTCCAGAAACTTATCGATCACAAAATTCGTTGATCGTGGCCATCA
>JANMJF010000151.1:0-1913 GCA_031371245.1 Pseudomonadota bacterium
GTCTCTGGCATCCTCACCAAGCAGGCCTTTGCCTTGTGGTCGAGCGAACCGCCACGCAACAGCTTCTTCAGCCGCGACGTATCGGTCGAGGTCGCCGCCGCTGCGGCTGAATTGCCGGTCGTCGAGGACTATACGGGGGACGGCCGGATTGCGGGCTGCACCGTGTTGCACGCGCGCGGCGAGCAGCCGCGGGCAGTGGCGCTGATCGATACCGACGATGGCGCGCGCGCTCTTGCCGTATCGGCGGCGGAGGAAATAATATCCGGTATGCAGCGCGAAGAGTGGGTGGGACGCAAGGTGCGTGTCGTTGCCGGAGAACTCGTACCATGAGCGCGCGCGCCGAACAGGCCGACGACGTCTGCGCGCTGCCGCTGGTCCGGCGCATGGCCGCCCTGCTCGACCGCGATCCCGCCAGTTTTGCCGACGGCGACCCACTGCCGCGCGGCTGGCATGTGGCGTTGTTCAATCCGCCCACAAGGCAGTCGGAACTGCGCGCCGACGGCGCTGCGCATCTGGGCGTCACCTTGCCCGCTCTGGGCCTGCCGCGCCTGATGATGGGCGGGCGGAAGATTGAATTCGTCGGCGACATTCCGATCGGCGCGCGCGTTCGCCGGACGAGCCAGCCTGGCGAAGTCACGATCAAAAATGGCAAGTCGGGCCGCTTTGCGCTGGTTGATGTCGAGCATCGGATCAGTCTGGAGGGCGGCGATGCACCGGTTGTGATCGAAACGACCAGCTATGTGCTGCGCGAGGAGGGCGGAGACACTGCGTCACGCCCTTCGGCACCGTCGGCAATGCCAATCCCGCCAGCAGATCTATCGCGCAAGGTCACGCCCGACGAGACCATGTTGTTCCGCTATTCGGCGATCACTGATAACCCGCACCGCATCCATTATGACCTCGCCTATGCGCGGTCCGAAGGATATCCCGCGCTGGTTGTAAACGGTAGCGTCCCGATCATGCTGCTGCTCGAGATGTTTCGCGCGCATCTCGGCGGCGAACCGGCGGGCTTTCGCAGTCGCAACCTTGCGCCGATCCTCTGCGGCGCGACGCTGACACTGACACTAGCGCACGAAGCCGACGGATGGGCGCTGCGCGCGCACGGTCCCTCGGGCGCGGTCGCACTGGAAGCGAGGGCATGGCAATGAACGCCGAGACATCTACCCAGACCCCCGCCCTTTGGGAAGGCGCGCTGGAGGAGGCGCGCGCGCTTATCGGCGTTGAGCTGCGCCGCACCGGCCAGCAATGGAACACCGAAGCCTCGCCCGACGCGGTGCGCCACTTCTGCTGGGGCATTGGCGATGACAATCCGCTGTTCACCGATCCGGATTATGGCGCGGCGTCGCAATACGGATCGGCGTTGGCCCCCGGCTGCTTCCTCTACACAATTGACACAACGGTGGTCGCGCCCAAGCTGCGCGGCATCCAGTGGCTCTATGGCGGCACCGATTTCGAATGGTACGAACCGATCCGCCACCGCGACCGCTTTACGGTGAGCGCCAGACTGCTCGACGCGGTCGAGAAGGCTGGCGGCAAGGCGGCCAAATTCATCATCCAGACTGGCGAGACGCGCTACACCAATCAGCACGGGACACTGGTCTGCGTGGCGCACGGCCATACCGCGCGGACGGCGCGATCAAAGGCGAGCGGCGGGCTGAGCTACGCGCCGCGCGAGACGCACAAATATTCGCCCGAAGAACTGGACGCGATTGCCCATGCCATCGAGACCGAGGAACTGCGCGGGAGCAGCCCGCGCTTCTGGGAAGATATCGAGGTCGGCAGCGCGATCCAGCCGATGCTGAAGGGTCCGCTCAACATCACCGACATGATCTGCTGGTATTCCGGCGGCGGCCACAGCTACCAGTCGCACCGCCGCGCCGCGATGCACCGAAGGCGCCACCCCGCCGATGCCT
>JANMJF010000212.1:0-1647 GCA_031371245.1 Pseudomonadota bacterium
TCGACTGACCGTGTGCAGGTCGGCATTGGCGGCGTAGGCGCCTGCCGCGAGAAAATTGATCCAGGCCCGGCGCCGGCCGGTCTCACCATCGGGCAGACACGCCAGGTGCGTTCCAAGTCCGCTAGCGCACAGGCGCATGGCGTCCTCCGCCGAATCACCCGGCACGCTGCCGACCAGTAGTACGTCACCGTGCATGCCCATGATGGTGTCCTTCGTTGATACGGCGTAACACAAGATCGATCTTTCGTCCCCAGCTGGCCCCGGCGGGACGTGTACGATAACGGCGGGCAGCCATAGCGACAATCATCGCGACCATGCGTGATAGGCAGGGAGAGAGACCGACATGAAGACGCTGCAGAAGGACGGGGTGCACCGTTGCGCGCGGCGCCGTGGGCTGCCGGCGTTACTGCTGGTGTTGGCGAGCTTGATGTGCGGCGCGGCGCTCGCCGCGCCGCGCATTGAGATGTTCTCACCTCAGGGCTCTTTGAAAGATGTGCGCCAAGTTACGGCGCGTTTCAGCGCGGCCATGGTCGCGTTTGGTGATCCGCGTCTGCCCGAACCGTTCGCTATCGATTGCGCCGCTGCCGGTCGCGGCCGCTGGGCCGATGCTCGCAACTGGGTCTATGACTTCGCGGCCGAACTGGCCGCAGGTCAGGTCTGCCGCTTCACCCTCAAGGCCGATGCACGCAGCCTCGCGGGGGACGCCTTTCAGGACTATCCGGTTTTCAGCTTCGACACTGGCGGTCCGGCCATTCGCGCATCCCTGCCCGCAGAAGGCGATAGTAGTATCGACGGCGATCAGATCTTCATGCTCGCCCTCGATGCGCCGGCCGCTGAAGCTAGCGTCGCCGCCCATGGCAGTTGCACCCTCACCAATATCGCCGAGCGCGTGCCGCTCGATATCTTGACTGGGGAAGAGCGCGCGGCGGTACTCGCGCAACGGCGTGCGCTTGGTTATCAGTATTTTTCCATCCTGTGGAAGTCCGGTCGCCAGAGCATCGAGAAGCTCAAGCGCGAAGACCTGCAAGTGGCCGAACAACAACTGCTGGTGGCGCGTTGTCATCGGCAGTTGCCACCCGACAGCGATGTGCGCCTGGTGTGGGGCGTGGGTATTGCGACCCCCAGTGGTATCGCTACCGCGCAGGAACAAAGTCTCGCTTTCCACACCCGTGCAGCGTTTAACGTGCGCGTCGAGTGCGAACGCGTCAATGCACGCGCCGACTGTCTACCGCTGCTGCCGGTGCGCGTGCTGTTCTCGTCACCGGTGCCACGCGCGCGCGCCATGCAGGTTCTGATGGTCGACGAGACTGGCAAGCACCATATGCCGGACGCCGCTACGCCGGCTACGGTTACGCTCGAAGAATTAAGTTTTGCGCCGCCGTTTGCCGAGCACGGCACTTTGAAAGTCAGCTTACCGGCAGACTTCAGGGACGACGCCGAGCGTGTGCCGGACAACCTCGCGCGCTTTCCGCTCGCCATCAAGCTCGACGCCTATCCACCGCTCGCCAAGTTTGGTGCCGAGTTCGGCATTATCGAAGCGCGCACCGGCGGTGTGCTGCCGGTGACCTTGCGCAAGCTCGAAACGGCCGTGCCAGGGCAGCAGATCGACCCCTTGGCAGGCAATGTCGCGCAGGCCTTGCGCGTCAC
>JANMJF010000230.1:0-3219 GCA_031371245.1 Pseudomonadota bacterium
CGCAGGTCGCGTCCGCCCAAGCCGCGGACGAAATGGCGCAGGAAGACGCTAGCCTGGTCGAAGGCGCATTGCGCGTGGCGGCCGGCATAGGCGGCGGCGAAGGAATCGACGTCTTGCAGGTAATCGACCGCGAAGCCCAAGCCGCGATGATCGAAGATCTCCATGGCCGCATCCAGCCATTCCTGTACGCCGTCGCCGCCCATGGCATGAAAGGCAGTTGGTGCCTTGGCGATGAAATGCGCGGCAAGCTCGGTGTTGGAACGCGCCACTAGCTCGGCGCCGCGGTAGATCTGATCTTGTTCGCCGCGCTCCAGCGCAGCGATGGCGGCGATCAATTCGTCCAGATTCGGATGACGGGCAAGCGCGCCGGCAGTGAACTTCTCCAGATCTTTCCGGATACGCAGGCGGTTGAGAATATTCTGGCGGGACTCGTCACTCATGGCCGCGCGATCAAAAGATTGAACGGCTCAGTTCATGCACGGCCTTCAACATATCGTGGTCGTCGGTCAGCGCCTGGGCAATGGCGGCGTCGGTCGCGACCACCGGTGACACCTCGCTGACCATGAGCTTGGCAGCGTTGACCAGCAGACGCGTGCTGGCGCCTTCGTCGAGACCGCTGCCCTTCAAATTGCGCGTCATGTGCCCGAACTTGACCAACTGGCGAGCGATAGCGGCGTCGATGCCGGATTCCTTCTCGATGATGGTCTGTTCGAGTTCGGCATTGGGATAGTTGAACTCCAAGGCCACGAAGCGCTGGCGGGTGCTCTGTTTGAGATCTTTCAAGACGCTCTGATAGCCAGGGTTGTAGGAGATGGCGAGGCAGAACTCCGGCGGCGCGCTCAGCACTTCGCCAAGTTTTTCGATCGGCAACAGACGGCGGTCGTCGCACAGCGGATGGATGACCACCGAAGTGTCTTTGCGCGCTTCCACTACTTCATCGAGATAGCAGATGCTGCCGTGGCGCACTGCGCCGGTCAGGGGGCCATCGACCCACACCGTCTCACCGCCCTTGACCAGATAGCGACCGATCAGATCGGAAGCCGTCAGGTCGTCGTGGCAGGCCACCGTCACCATCGGTCGCTTCAACAACCAGGCCATATATTCGATGAAGCGCGTCTTGCCGCAGCCGGTCGGGCCCTTGAGCAGCACCGGCAACTGATTGTGGTAGGCGGCGGCAAACACCTGCACCTCGTTGCCGACGGGCTGGTAGTAAGGCTCGCGAGTGACGAGGTGATGCGCGGTGCGAATGGCAGTGGTGGACATGGTTGATAACACTGTGTCGGAATTCGTCAACACTATACTCAAGTGCCTGGGGAGCCACTAGCCGGCAGTCCGGGTAGGGGTGAGCGTCGTTGATGGCAGCGTTGCGACAGCGGCGATAAACCCAGGCCTGAGGTCGTCACGGTCGCCGTGTAGTGGATGCACATAGTGCGCTGATTCAGCGCGGTTTGGCTGGTGGACGGCCCGTCGCCACGCGTAGTAACCTGCCGAACATTCGCGACCGCACTCGACGCTCTGAGCGCGGCGGTCAATGTGTTTCTTGAACGTCGGGAGAGATTTTATGGAAGTAGGTGCATTTTACCTGCCGTCCGTCGGCCGTATCGAAGACATCAAACAAGGTATGGCCGGCAAGCGCACCGACCTCTACCAAACGATGTTGCGAGAGATCACTGAGCAGGTCCAATACATGGACGAGCACGGTTACTACGGCACCGGTTTTACTGAACACCATTTCCATGTCGAAGGCGAAGAGGTGTCGACCAATCCGGTCATCCTCGACCTCTACTTCGGTATGCAGACCCGCAATATGAAATTCGGCCAGCTCGGCAACGTGCTGCCGTCGCAGAACCCGATCAATCTGGCCGAGAACATTGCGATGGTTTCGCAGATGTTGAATGGTCGGGTGTTCGCTGGTTTCGCGCGTGGCTATCAGCCGCGCTGGGTCAACGTGCTGGGCCAGCAGGTCGGTCTCGCCGAGCCGGCGGGTGGTGAAGAATACGAAGAGCTCAAGCGCTCATTGTTCGAAGAGAACTTCGACCTGATCATGACTGCCTGGAAGAACGACACCTTCAGCTTCAAGGGCAAACACTGGCAGGTACCGACCAAGGACATCAAGTGGGCCGCCGCCGAAGTCGCGTGGAACTACGGCCAGGGTGTCAACAAAGACGGCTATGTCGAGGAAGTCGGCATCGCACCGTCAACCTACAACAAGCAGATCCCTGATTTATTCATGCCCTTCGCGACTTCCGAGCGTTCGATCCGTTGGGGCATGGAGCGCGGCATCGTGCCGGTCACCATCATGACCCACATGGACGTCGTCAAAGAGCATTTCCGCGCCGGTATGGACGCGGCCAATGCCGCCGGTAAGAACTACAAGTTCGGCCAGGGCATGGCCATGAGCCGCGAGATCATCGTCGCCGATACCGATGCTGAGGCCGAGGCCATCGCGCGCGAGGCAGGCAGCTTCATCTGGAACAATTTCTTCGTACCCTTCGGCTTCAATGCCGCCATTGCCGGTCCTGGCGAAGGCCCGTTCGATCTGCCGTCGACCTTTGAATCGCTGTCGGATCGCGGTCTGGTGATCTGGGGCAGTCCGGACACCGTCAACCGCAAACTCGAAGTGCTGTTGAAAGAACTGCCGGTCGATTACTTCTGGATGTTCATCTACAACCACATGCCCCATGACCTGTGCATGCGCAGTCTGGAATTGCTGACCGAGAAGGTCTGGCCGAATTTCACCAGCCGCATTAAGCCCTCCAACACCGTGCGCGTGGTGGCCAAGGCCTGAGCGCAAGTTTGACACCGATAGTTGCCGGTGCCGGTGCCGGTGGGCGGTGTGCATGAACAGCCCACATGCAGCCATCCTGCTGGTCGAAGATCATCGCGATATCGCCGAGATGGTGTTCGATTATCTGGAGACGCGTGGCTTTTCCGTCGACTATGCTGCCGATGGTCGCGCTGGCCTGCACCTGGGGCTAGCCAACCGCTACGACGCGGTGGTGCTGGACGTCATGCTGCCCGGCATCGATGGGCTCGAGCTGTGCCGGCGCCTACGTGAGGAAGGGCGGCTTGCCGCACCGGTCTTGATGCTGACCGCACGCGATACGCTGGCCGACAAACTGGCGGGCTTTGACAGCGGCGCCGACGACTATCTGGTCAAACCCTTTGACCTGGCTGAACTGGAGGCGCGGCTGCACGCCTTGCTGCGCCGCGCGCGCG
>JANMJF010000262.1:0-6075 GCA_031371245.1 Pseudomonadota bacterium
CATCGTCAGAACATCGATCAGATCGAGGACATCATTCGCATGACCATCGATCTCAAGGCCGATTTCGTCGAGCTGGCCAGTACCCAGTACTACGGCTGGTCAAAACTGAATCTCGATGCCCTGTTGCCCACGCGCGAGCAACTGCAGGCCGCCGAAACAATCGCCAAGCGTTATCAGCAACAGATGAAAGACCGCATGAAGATCATTTACGTGGTGCCGGACTACTACGAGGAGCGTCCGAAAGCCTGCATGAACGGCTGGGGATCGATCTTTCTGACCATCGCACCCGACGGCACAGCCCTGCCCTGCCACGCCGCCCAACAGTTGCCGGGGCTGACGTTTCCCAATGTGCGCGATCATTCGATCGAAGAGATTTGGTCGAACTCCTCGGCCTTCAATCACTTCCGCGGCTTCGAGTGGATGCAGGAACCCTGCCGCAGCTGCCCGGAAAAAACCAAGGATTTCGGCGGCTGCCGCTGCCAGGCCTATATGATGACGGGCGATGCGCAGGCCACCGATCCGGTGTGCTCCAAATCGCCACGCCACCCTGAACTCACCGCTGATCTGGAACGCATTGCGCGCGTGGCAGCCGGTATCAGTGCGGCGCGTCCCCTGGTGTTTCGCAACTCGCGCAATTCACGGGCGCGCTCAACACCAGTCGAATCCTGATTCAGCGCGCTGCGGATCGGCGCTGCGCGGCGATTGCCCAGGCCACATCCGCTGCCTGACGATTGGCCTTCACATCATGCACACGGAAGATGCGCACACCGGCCGCCACGCCAAGCGCGGTGGTCGCGCAGGTCGCGCCCAGCAACTCGAGTGGATCGCTTTCGCTGCAGATCGCACCCATGAAACGTTTACGGCTGGTGCCGAGTAAGACCGCATAGCCGCAAGCGACGAGTTCATCGAGTGCGCCAAGCAAGCGCAGGTTGTGCGCGCGCGTCTTGCCAAAACCGATGCCCGGGTCGAGAGCGATGTTGTTGCGTCGGATCCCGGCCGCTTCCGCTGCCTGCGCGCGCGCCAGAAGGAAAGCGCAGACCTCGGCCACCACGTCGTCATAACGCGGTTCGTTCTGCATGGTCGCGGGGCGACCCTGCATGTGCATCAGCACGATGCCTGCCCCATGCTCGGCGACGGTCTCGAACATACCCGCCTCATCACCCGCCGAAATGTCATTGACGATGCACGCGCCGGCGCGCAGGGCGGCTTGCGCGACGTCGACGCTGCGCGTGTCGATGCTGATCGGCACGCTTGCCGGCAATCGCACGCGGAGTGCGCTGATGACAGGTAACACGCGCTCAAGCTGGAGCCGTGCCGCGATCGCTTGTGCGCCGGGGCGCGTTGATTCACCACCGACATCAATGATGTGCACGCCATCGGCGAGCATGCGTTCCGCTGCGGCACAGGCGGTCTCGACGTCGACAAAGTGTCCACCGTCCGAAAAGCTGTCGGGTGTGACATTCAGTATGCCCATCAACAGCGGACGGCCTTCGTCACACCAGGGTTCGAACATGGCGGCGGTCAGCGCTAAGCTGTCGGCGCCATAGCAGCGCCCAATGCGGTTGCCATCTCGTCAGCCGCGCGCACTAGCGCATCGACCATCGGCGCTTCGCTGGAGAGATGGCCAGCAGTGCGCAGAATCTCAAGCCTCGAGTGCGGCATCGCGCGATGCAGTGCCCAGCCCGCGTCGGCGGTACAAGTCAGATCCCGCGCACCGTGAATAATGATGGTCGGCACAAGCGCCAGGCGCTGCGCGTCGCGCAGCAATTGGTTGTCCGCGAGAAAATAGTCGTGCGCCGCGTAATGCATTTCAATGCGGCACTTGGCAATCGCACTGGTCAGGTCGCTCGCGCCACCGTCGCCGCCAGCTTCAAGGGAAAACATCACGACTGCGGTCGACCATGCATCCCAGGCGCGCGCCGCGCGCTCGACCACGGCGGTGTCGGCGGCAAAGATGGCGCTATGTAAACGACCGATCAGATCATCATCGACCGCTACGCCGACGTTATCGACGAAACGCTGCCATTGCAGTGGCAATAGACGGTTCGCGCCCTCACCGGCGAACCACGCAAGGTCACGACGGCGGGCCAGGAAGCTGCCGCGCAAGACCAATCCCAGTACCCGCTCGGGATGAGTCTCGGCATAGGCCAGCGCCAGCGTTGCACCCCAGGAGCCACCAAATACCAGCCACTGGCGAATGCCAAAATGCTCGCGGATGCGCTCCATGTCGGCGATCAATGACCTGGTATCGTTGTGGTCCACCCCGCCATAAGGCGTCGATCGGCCCGCGCCGCGCTGGTCGAACAGGATGATGTCGTAGGCCAGTGGGGCGAAGAACTGGCGATGCTCGGCCTTGCAGCCAGAGCCGGGGCCACCGTGCAGGAATACCACCGGTATCGCGCCGGCGTTTCCGCAACGCTCGACGTACAGGCAATGCCCATCGCCAACGTCGAATTGAAGCGTGGTGTTGGCAGCGAGGGGAGGATATAGAAGGCGCAAGCAGTGGCTTCCGGAAAAAGCCAAGGCTTACCAGAACAGCAAGCTGCCGACGCTGAAAGTATTGGCACCCGGGTTCTTGCCGGCGGCGTGCGTGTTCAAGTCGCCTCGGTTGTACTCTGCGATCAGGCGTAACCAACTGCTGACATCGTGATAGACACCGACCGTCCACAGCTGATGCTCCTGACGCGTGCCGAAACTGTTGGTGGTGATGCCCGCGCTGTCGCTCGCGTCCAGGTTGCCTGCACCATAGGACACACCAACCTTAGTCTTGCCGCTGAAAGAGTAGGTGCCCTGCAGGTAGTAACTGTCACCCTCGCGCTCGCGGGTATTGCCGATGGTGTCGATCCACACGGCGTTGTGGTCGAACGGTTCGGCCAAGCCCGGACCTTTGCTGTTGTGATAGTAGCCAAGCAGCGCAAAGCCCCGATAGTCGATCCTGGTACCGATACCCCATGCGTGAGGGTTGAAGTCGTCGCATTGCGCCGTCATGCCGCCCAAAGTGACGGCGGTGCCGCTGCAGCTGGAATGGGTGTCCTGCCACAATGCGTCGACCCAGGCCTTGACGTTGCCGCCGGCGAAAGCGGTCGAATAGCTCATTTCAGCGTCCAAGCGCGGTATATGCTCGTCCCCGAGCAGGTTGCCCGAGCCGCTGTCGGTAGCGAAATCAGTATGGGTGTAACCAAGGCGAGCTCGACCGAAGCTCGCCGAACCGAAGAGATCCGCACCCGGCGAGATGCTAAGGCCGAAGGGCGTCAAGTCGTTCAGGAGCGCGTTGCGACCCAACAGTGAGCGCTGGCGGCGGCTGATCCTGTCGGCCGCTGCAGCGATATAGCTCTGGTCGCCATCCTCCACCCGGTCGAACGCCTGGGCGTCACTGTCAAAACTCACTTCCCATCCGTTGTCACCACCGACGACCACGACTGCGCTAGCCGGCGCGACCAAACCCGCGCCAAGCGCAACTGCGCCGACTGCTGCGGCAATCCTGAGCTTGGATAGTTTTATCGCCATCACGTCCACCTAACTCTGACAACTACGGCGCTATCTCTCGACCCAAGGTCGAGCACTTAAGAAATATTTGCTGTAGACGATGTTAGTTCACCAAAGCGATTTAAGCCACATTTATGCCACAAAATCGTCGGTAATTTGGGGAGAAATCTTTATTTTGTCGTCAATGTGCAACGACAAAACGCCGCTACCTATATCCGCGTAGTGAAGCTTGTTGGCACGCCTCTAACCACCACCTTTTTGAAATGCACGGTCGAAACGCGCTAGAAAGCCGTCGCGATCGGCAGCGTCCATGCCGAAAAAGCCGAAGCTAATGTCGACATAGGGCAAGCTCAAGGATGCGATGCGGCGCAGCTTCTGGGCAGACACGGTCGCGGCAAGGCGCGCGCCGTCGGGCCATTCCACATGGATAGTGAGGCCGTCGCGTCGCCACCACGCCGGTGCGACCACAGACGGAAACACACGGAAGAAATCGTCGTGAGAGATACCCATCGAAGCGCGTTCTGCGTGGACTTCGTCAGGCATGGTGGGAGCCGAGCACGCCGCCTGGAACCAGGGCTTCGGTGCGGGGCGCGCCTAAGCCCGAGTTCGATTTCCAAGCACCCATCAGCCGCCCGCCACCGGCGGCCAGATCGCAAGCGCGTCGCCGGCCTTCAATATCGGTCGGTCACGATCTTGCGGCTCGACGTACAGGCCGTTGATCAGAATCAGATGGGCGGACTGGCGCGGGACGTGGAAGCGATCGATGATGTCATGCACCGTCGTTTCAGCTGCAATCTCGATTTCGACGATGTTGCGCACCGCTTCGCCGGGCAGGTGCTGCGCCAGCGAAGCGAACAATTTGAAAGTGATCTTCACGACCATGCTCTCGACATGCCGGGGCGCCGCACCGAAGCACGGAGCCGACCTGCTAAGCGCGCACTACTTGAGAACGTCAGCGTTGAATCCGATCGCTTGAGTACTGGCCAGATAGGCTTCCATGATACGGGTCGGATCGGCGACCAGCTTTTTCTTCCACGCACCCAGGCGTGTCTTGCTCTGTATCAGTCCGCGCAATACGCCGACATGCTGGGTCAGTCCCAGACTGGTCGCACCCACCAGGACCTCGTCCTCGAATTGCAGATTGAGATAGCGGTAGCGTTCACGATTGAGCAGTTCCGACGAATCGCCACCGGACTTACCCATCCATAGTCCAAACGAGCTGGTGATCAGACCAAGGGTGTCGAGCACGTTCATGTTTACGCAGCCCTGATGCACCGCGCCCTTCATGCCCGCCATATTGCGCGCCGCAAGCTGACCGTGATCGGCAGCGGTCGGCTGGATGGCCTGCACCGAGTACTCACCGGTCGAAAAATCGATGCCCTGCGCCACATCACCCGCAGCAAATATCGCCGCGTCGTTGGTCTGCATATGGCGATCGACCAGGATGCCGTGATCGGTCTTGATGCCGCTGCCCTTCACGACATCGATATTGGGCCTGACACCCGTCGCCGAGACCACCATATCGGCCTCGACCGTAGTGCCTGAATTCAGCACCACGCGCAAGGCCGCACCGTTCTTCTCGATGGCATTGACCTTGGTCGAGGTATGTACCGTCACGCCGTGATCTTGGCACCAGTCTTTGATCATGTTGCCAGCGGTGTCGTTCATCATGCGCGGCACCATGCGCCCTTCCATTTCGACCACGGTCAAGGTCGCACCACTCTTGGCTAGCGCTTCAAGGATGATGCAGCCGATAAAACCCGCCCCCATCAACACCACCCGCGCGCCGGGCTTGGCCGTGTTTGCGATACGCCGCGCATCGGCCAGCGTCCAGCATGAGGTCACGCCCGGCAGGTCGATGCCCGGAATAGGCGGTGATACCGGTAGCGAACCAGTCGCGATCAGCAGCGTGTCGTAAGACAGCTTATCGCCACCGGCCAAGCTCAGCTGCTTGGCAGCCCGGTCCAGATGCTCTACCCGTTTCTGCACAACCTTGATATTGCGCTGGGCGAAATGATCAACGGTCTTGCGCAGATGGGTGCCCTCTTCCGCGATCTGTTTGATCAGAAAATACGGGATCGCCATGCGCGAATAAGGTGCTTCCGGCTCATCCCCAACCAGGGTCACGGTCGCGGCCGGCTGTAACTTGCGCAAGGTTTCTGCGGCGATGACACCAGACGGTCCTGCTCCGATCACTACGTGTTGCATACGGGGTCTACTCCGGTGGGTCGCGGGACGCGATCAGACTTCAAGGCGCTTGAGGGTGTCGGCGGTTGGACGACCGTCGGTAGTCCAGCCGCGAATCGCGTAATAATGCGGCAGCATCTCGTGCAGGCGGTTGACCTGGCCCTTGGCCGGGCCAGTCTTGGCGGCGTCCTTCAGCAGACGCTTGGGCAAGGTGTCGTCGGCGGCGGTCAGGCCCGCATCGAGATTGAACTGGCGCTCAAGATTCCAGATGCGCTCGCCGGCTTCGAGCAAAGATTCCGGCGTCCAACCCCCTTCACAGGCGGCATCAACCTGGGGTGCGATGTCGGCTAAGGTCCAGGCAAAGGTCGTGAACACACACAGCCCGGTTGAATCGACCGCTGC
>JANMJF010000290.1:0-4701 GCA_031371245.1 Pseudomonadota bacterium
TCGATGTTAAGGAAGTCGCGCTGCCGGCCGGTACCCGACTTGATCAATTTGACATCGGCGGGGAGACCCTCGTGGTCGGCCTGCGGCTTTCTGCGGTATAACGGTAACAGGCAATTGAGGCCCGCGACATGATGCAGGCAATCTCTCCCCTACCCACGCTGGCCAAGTTGATGAGCGTCGCGCTGGTCGCGCTGCTGATGGCAGTGCCGCCGGCCAGCGCCGCCAGCACGCCGACCGAGACCGTCAAGGTTGCCATCGACCAGGTCATCGCCGGGTTGCAGGGGCATAGCCTTGAACGCGAGCAGCGTTGGGCGAGCATCGGCCGCATCATCAACGATCGTTTCGACTTCCGCAGCATGTCCCAGAGCGTGCTCGCGACCAGCTGGCAGGAAGCGACCACCGAGGAGAAGCGTCAGTTCGTCGAATATTTCTCGCAATACCTCGAAGACACCTACCGCACCAAGATCGAATCTTACTCAGACCAGCGCGTCGAGTATTTGGCCGAGCAGGTCCGTAAGGACCGCGCTACCGTCGATACCGCAGTGGTGACCAGCGACAAGCGCATTCCCATCACCTACCGTTTGAAGCTCACCAAGGGCAAGTGGGTGGCCTACGACGTTGTGATCGAAGGTATCAGTCTGGTCAACAACTACCGCAGCACCTTCAGCGCCATCGTCAAAGCCGGCGGCATGGACGGTCTGCTGACCGATCTCGAGGGGCGCATCTCGGACTACAAGGCCAAGCATGGTGGTCTGCCGCCTTGAGTCGCAGCGAAGTCGAAATCCTGGAACGCGGCCAGCACTGGCTGGCCGAGGGCGAGCGTGTGGTGCTGGCGACGGTTGCCCACACCTGGGGCTCGTCGCCCCGGCCGGCGGGCGCTGTGATGGTGTTGGGCGAGAGCGGTCGGTTCGCCGGCTCAGTGTCAGGTGGTTGCATAGAGGAAGAGCTGCTGGCGCGTGTGCGCGACGACTTTCCGCACACTTTCGAAACTCTCGAATACAACTCCGATACCAGCCGCACCTTGCCCTGCGGCGGCCGTTTGTTATTGACCCTCGAACCGCTCGCGAGCATTCCGCAATTGCCCGCCATGCTGGCCGCGCTACGCGACGGCGAGGCTATCGTGCGCCGTCTCGATCTGGAACAGGGCACAGCAGCGTGGTCAGTGGCCGACGACGCGGCGCGTACGGGCTTCGAAGATCAGGTGTTGAACGTGGTTTACGAACCGGCCTGGCGACTGATGGTGGTGGGAGCCGGCGAACTCGCAAGCTGGGTGTGTCGCTTCGCGAATCTGCTCGACTACGCCATCGAAGTGTGCGAGCCGCGCCCCGAGTATCGCGAGGCCTGGGCTTTGAGCGAACTGACGGTGTCGGGCGATTACCCTGACGATTTTATCGGCGCGCGTCCTTGTGACGCGCACACCGCAATCGTGGCACTGACCCACGACCCCAAGGTCGACGATCTGGCCATGCTCGAAGGCTTGCGCACGCCGGCCTTCTATATCGGCGCGCTCGGTTCCGGGCGCACCACCGCCAAGCGCGCCGCGCGTCTGATCGAACACTTCGCCATGACCCAGGCCGATGTGCAGCGCATCCGTGGCCCGATCGGTATCGATCTGAAGACCCGCAAGCCGCAGGAAATTGCGCTGGCGGTGATGACCGACATCACCGCAGCGCGCAACGGCGTGATCATCACCACCCAGCGTTCCACGTCCTGAACTTGGCCCATGATCTGTCACTCACTGGCGTGCTATTGGCCGGCGGCGCGGCGCGGCGTTTTGGTGCCAATAAACTCTTAGCGACCCTGCCCACGGGCCAGACCATCGGCCTGTTCGCGGCGAGCAAGCTGGCGGCGGTGGTAGATCGCGTGCTGGTAGTGGTGCGCGCCGAGGATCACATCACCGCCGCAGCTTTTGAAAATACCGGTTATGCCGTGATGCGCTGTGGCGAGGCGAAACTGGGCATGGGACATAGTCTTGGCTGCGGCGTGGCGGCGAGCCGCGCTAGCGCCGCGTGGATGGTGGCGCTGGCGGATATGCCGCTGATCGCGCCGGCGACCTTAGCAGCATTAGTGACGTGCTGGCGCAACGAAGATCGCATCGTCGTGCCGAGGTGCGCAGGGCAAGCGGGTCACCCGGTGATTTTTCCAGCGCGCTACCGCGATGAATTGCTCATGCTGCAAGGAGATCGCGGTGCTCGGCCGCTGCTCGACGCCCATGGCGATGACATCTTTGCTTTCGTCACCCACGACACCGGGGTGTTGCGCGATATCGATACACCACAAGATCTCGCCTGCGCCTCGCACCCCGAACTGTAGGTGCGAATTCATTCGCACATTTGTTCCAGAGCGCATGTCGAGGGCTGCTAGGAATGTCCGACTGAAGTCGGACCCACAGGCTCTAGTCCTCGCGCTGCATGTGCGCAATCGGTAGCGGTCGCCCCACGGCATAACCCTGCGCGAAATCCACCCCCAAGGTGCGCAACAGATCCATGGTCGCGGCGCTTTCTACGAATTCCGCGACGGTCCGTTTGCCGAGCAGATGACCGATGTCGTTGATCGAGCGCACCATCGCGTAGTCGATAGGATCGCTGGCCATGTCGCGCACGAAGGCGCCGTCGATCTTGAGATAGTCGACCGGCAACTGTTTAAGATAGGTGAGCGAGGAAAAGCCGCTGCCAAAATCGTCGAGCGCGAAGTGACAGCCGCATTCTTTGAGTCGTGCGATGAACTGGGTGGCGCCGACCAGATCGGCGATGGCGGCGGTCTCGGTGATTTCGAAACAGATCTTGTCGGCCGGCACACACCCGTCGAGAAAAGCCGCGAGGATGAAATTCAGCATTTCGGCATTGCCAATCGACTTGCCCGACAGGTTGATGCTGACCTGGCCAACCTCCAGCAGCGCGCGCGGCCGTGCCATCAGCCACTTGAATACATTGTCTATCACCCAGCGATCGATGCGGCACGAGAGGTTGTAGCGCTCAGCCGCCGGCAGGAACTCACCGGGCAGGATCAGCCCGCCTTGTTCGTCGCGCATACGCAGCAGAATTTCATAGTGCGCACCGCGTCTGCCGTCGTGGCCGGCGGCCGTCAGTGGCGCAATGAGCTGACAGTGGAGTTCCAGGCGTGCGTCGTTCATGGCCTGGCTAATACGCGCCGCCCAGCGCATTTCGCCGTGCCGCTGCTGGACTGGCAGATTGTCCGACTCGTAGGTATGCACGCAGTTACGGCCGGAATCCTTGGCCGCATAACAGGCCGTGTCGGCCAGACTCAGGACATTCCCAGGCGTATCGCTGGCGTCGTTGATCGGCACGATGCCGATACTGGCCGACACCGAATAGTTGCGCCCCTGCCACGCAAAAACATGGGACTCGATAACGCGACGCAGAGTTTCAGCGCTGTGCTGTGCGAGGGCCACCGGACAGTCCTCCAGCAACACCGCAAATTCATCGCTGCCGATGCGTGCGATGGTGTCGCGCTTGCGCGCGGTGTCCTTGATCAGACCTGCCACCTCACGCAGCAAGTCGTCGCCGGCCGCCGAGCCGTAACTGTCGTTGATGAGTTTGAACTGATCGAGATCGAGAATGGCCAGTGCGTGCTCGGTATGTTCGCTCTGCGCACTGGCGATGACCTGCTGCAAACGTTGTTCGAGCGTTTTGCGGTTGGCCAGGTGGGTGAGTTCATCGTGACTGGTCTGGAAGTTCAGCAGTTCGCTCAGGCGGTAGGCATCGTCGATGTCTTCGCAGGTCAAGAGCACCAGGTCCAGACCACCATCGCGCACCGCGCGCGCAGTATTGCGCATCCAGATGATCTCGCCGTTTTTCTTGACCTGACGGATGTCCCAGCGATGGACACGGCCGGGCATCTCACGCGCGGCGGCGAGACTTTCCATGGCCAGCGGCCGATCGTCGGCTACATAGAGATCGAGCATCGAGCGACCGAGCAGCGCGCGCGCCTCGTATCCCAGGTAGCGCGCGCCGAAATGATTGGTGTGCAGCACGTGACCGTCGGCCGACAGTGCGAAGCAGGTCATGGGGGTGTGGTCGTGCAGCACATCAAAGGGAATGCCGCGGGCACCGGTGGTCATGGCGCCGGGCAGATGGCTGGCGCCGTGGGACAGGGCCTGGGTTTCGCGGAGCAGGGCGCTTTGGGTACGTAGACGCACGATCGTGTCGCGCAGTGTCAGCTGGGTCTGGATACGCGCCAGCAGAATCGGGAAGTCGCCGGGTTTGACGATGTAGTCGTTGGCGCCCAGCGCGAGGGTGCGTTGAATATCGCCATGGTCGTTGCTGGCCGCCAGCACGATGACCGGCAATTGGGTCTGGCTGTAGCGCTGGCGCAGCTGGCGCAGCACTTCCTCGCCGCGCATATCCGGCATTTTGAGATCGAGGATGACGAGGTCGAACGCGCGCCGTTCTACCAGCGCCAGCGCCGAGGGGCCGTCTGCCGCTGTGACGACCTCGAAGCCCTTTGCGCCAAGGCGCATCGAAATGGCCTTGCGTATCGTGGCGTTGTCATCGACGGCCAGAACGGCCGTAGCTGGACTCATGCCGACATGTACTCCCGCATGGCGGTGCGCGTGGCGCGGACCGAGGCGATATATCCGATGCTGCGTGCGTGGTTGCGAGACGCGATTGCAACCAGTGTGCGCACGTGAGTGTAGCGCCTGGACGCCGGACAAGTACCACCTATTGTCGGGCTATCACC
>JANMJF010000308.1:0-6126 GCA_031371245.1 Pseudomonadota bacterium
CCAGCATATCGATCTGGCGATGGTCAACACGCAGTTCTACCACGACGACTTCTTGTCGATGGTGTTGTCCGGTGACACGCCGCCGGCCGGCAGTGGCGAAGTGTGGACGGTGGCGGGTGGCCGTTTGGTGATCGCCACTACTTTCAAGTATCTGTGGCGCACCTTGGCGAAACGCGGCGAACTGGCTGATCCCGGCGATGAGGACGGACGCCGCGCGGCGCTCGCCAGCTTCCTGGCGTCCTTTCCCACTTGGGAGGCGGTGACGGCCATGCTCGACCAGGTCAATCTCGCCTGGGGCCGAGTGCGACCCTGGCGCGAAGCCGTGCATACCAATCCAAGCGTTGGGCCACGACGCGTCATTGCGCAAATAGATGACCGTATCGGCGGCACGCGCCCCACTACGCAGGCGCCCTATCACTTCAGTGACGCGCAAGCGTGTGTGCGTGGGCCGGCGCCGTATCGCGGTGAACACAACCTCGACGTGCTACATGAGTGGCTCGGGCGCTCGCGCGAAGAAGTTGCGGCCTTGTTTGCAGCCGGAGTGCTGTCCGCCGAACCGCTCCCCGAATAGGGAGGCCGCTTGCGGCGCGTCGATACACTAGACTTAAACCCATTGTTATTCGCGGGAGACGCGCCGACATGCCGAGCTTCGACATCATTATCAAGGGCGGAACCGTTATCGATGGCCGTGGCGCGCCGGCGCGCGAGGCCGATGTTGGTATCGTCGGCGAACGCGTAGTGGAGATAGGCAAGCTAGGCACCAGCGCCACGCGCGTCATCGATGCCAGCGGGCGGCTGGTAACGCCGGGCTTTGTCGACATCCATAGTCACCTTGATGCGCAAGTCGCCTGGGATGCTGTTTGCAGTTCCTCGTGCTGGCATGGCGTGACGTCGGTGGTAGTGGGCAATTGCGGTGTGACGTTCGCGCCGGTCAAACCGAGCGATCACGAAGTGCTCGCCAAGCTTATGGAGTCGGTCGAAGACATTCCCGCCGATTCCATCATGCGTGGGCTGAACTGGAACTGGCAGTCCTATGGCGAGTATTACGACGCGCTCGATGTGATGCCCAAGGGTATCAATCTCGGCGGCATGGTCGGCCATTGCGCAGTGCGCTTCTATGCCATGGGCGAGCGCTCGATCGAAAGTGATGCGCACCCCACCGCCGCTGAACTCGAGATCATGGTCAAGACCGTCGACGACGCCATCGCGGCCGGCGCATTGGGCTTTTCCAGCTCGCGCATACTCGGCCACCGCGTGCCGGACGGGCGTCCGGTACCGGGCACCTTCGCGCTGCGCGACGAACTATTCGCACTCGCCGATCCGATGCGCAAGCGCGGCCGCGGGGTATTCGAAGTGGTGCCACGTTTCGAGACCGACGATCCGGCCAATTGGGCCAAGTCGAAACGCGAGATCGACTGGATGGCCGATCTCTCCCATGCCACCGGCCGCCCGGTGACCTTCGCTTTCTTCCAGTTTCCCCATCTGCCCGATCAGTACCGCAAGATCATGGAGTTCACCGCCGCGCGTAATGCCGGCGGTGCCAATGTGCGGCCGCAAACCACGGCGCGCGGCATTGGCGTGCTGTTCGGGCCGCATATCCGCAGCCCCTTCGATCGCAACACTTCGTGGCGCGCGATGCGCAGCCTGTCGGTGGCGGACAAGCTTGCGGTCTATGCCCATCCCGAACGACGCGCACAGTTGGTCAAAGAAGCGTTGGAGAATGGCCCCGATGCCACCGAGCTTGCGCACCTGTATCTGCTCGAAGGGCCGGACCCTGACTATCAGCCCAATCCGGCGAAATCGCTGCCGGCTATCGCCGCCGCGCGCGGCGTGTCGCTGGCCGAAGCCTATATGGATTTGATGATCGCTTCGGGCGGTCAAGCCTATGTGAATCATCCGATCTTAAATCCTGATTTCGCAGCGGTCGAAGAGATGCTGCTCGACCCGATGGTGGTGCTCGGTCTGGCCGACTCCGGCGCCCACGTTGGCCAGATTATGGATGCCAGTCAGCCGACCTGGTTCCTGACCCACTGGGTGCGCAAACGCGGCGTGTTCGGTATCGAGGACGCCATCCGCCGCTTAACCTCAGATACAGCCGAGCTGTTCGGCATTACCGATCGCGGTGTGCTCGCGCCGGGGGCCTACGCCGACATCAATGTGCTTGATCTCGACGGCATGCGCTTAAGCATGCCCGATTACGTGCACGATTTACCCGGTGGCGCCGGGCGTTTGATTCAGAAAGCCGAGGGTTATGACTACACCTTGGTCAACGGCAAGGTTTTCATGGAGTCCGGCCAACATACCGGCGCACTGGCCGGCACCTTGCTACGCAGTGGCGCCGATCAGCGCTGAGTCCGCCGCTAGGAGCCGACGAGGATGAGATTCACCGCGCGACTACTGCAGCGCCCTCAGTGCCTGCGCAAGCTTGCGCATCCCGCTGTGTATTTCGTCCTGATCGAAGGGCGCAAACCCTAATACCAGTCCACATTTGTGTTGCGGTCCGTGGTAGAGGCTGGACAGTGGCAGGGTATCTATCCCGACGGCGCTTGCCTGTTTGCACATCACCTGATCATCCATCCCGTTCGGCGCCCACCCGACTGCGTGGAGACCGGCATCGGCTGCGTAGATCTCCAACAGCCCATGCAATTCGCGGCTCGCCGCATCGAGCAAAATCGCGCGCCGGTCCTGATATAACGTGCGCATGCGCCGTAGGTGGCGAGCGAAATGCCCCTGCGTAATGAATTCGGCCAGTACCGCTTGATCGATCAGTGACGGCGCACCGGCCGCGAGTGTGCGGGCCATCGCGAAGATCTCTACCAGCGACTGCGGCACCACGAGATAGCCCAGGCGCAACGACGGATAGAGCACCTTGCTGAGCGTGCCGACGTAGAGCACCTGCTCGTCTCGGGCGAGTCCTTGCAAGGCCGGGATCGGTCGACTCGTGTAGCGATATTCGCTGTCGTAGTCGTCTTCGAGTATCCACGCGCCTGCGTCCCTCGACCACGCGAGTAATTCCAGTCTGCGCGCCAGCGATAGGGTGTGGCCGAGCGGGAACTGATGGGAGGGCGTGACATAGGCCATGCGCGCATTGGGCGCGCGCGCCTTGCCGGCCTCTACTTGCAGGCCTTCTTCGTCGACGGGGACGGGCACGAGCGTGGCGCCGGCGAAGGTAAGCGTCGCGCGTACGCCTTGGTAACCGGGATCTTCGATCCAGACAGAATCACCGGGCTCAATCAGCACGCGCGACACCAGGTCGAGCGCCTGCTGCGCACCGCTCACCACGATGACCTGTTCGGGCGCGCAATTTACGGCACGTGCACTGGCGAGATATTCGGCAATCGCGCGTCGCAGCGGGAGATAGCCCGCCGGATCGCCGAGCCCAAGCAGATGACTGTCCTGCCGTCGCCAATGTTTCTGAACGAGCTTGCCCCACAGCGCAAAGGGAAAAGCATCGACAGCCGGCACGCAGGGTAGGAATGGTCTGAGTTTGCCGGTGGCAGGCAGCAGCGCCGTGATGGCGGTCAGATCTCGCATGCGAGGTGGCAAAGGCGCGCGCCGTGTGGTTGCTGACTGACGCACGGGGGTGAGCTGGGACACGCGGGTGGTCTCTTCCGGCAGGGTGCGATGGACGTAGGTACCCGAGCCGCGCTCGCCCTGTAGGTAACCTTCGGTGATCAACTGCTCGACCGCATTCAATACCGTATTGCGACCGACACCGAGTTCGCGCGCCAGCTCGCGAGTAGACGGGATCTGCGCGCCGGGTGCGAGTCGACCGGCGAGAATGGCGTCGCGCAGCTTGCGATAGATCTGCCGGCTCAAAGGTTCCTGCGCGTCGAAATCCGGTACGGCCAGCGCGCTCACCCAGGTCGAGGCTATGCGGCTCATGGCGTCTCCCTGTCAAAGTGGCTCCTGTAAATCTTATCTAAATGGACCTTACGTGAGTACCAATATCCTTTCATAGTGCGTCCACGGTCGATCAAGACCGCCTGAATCACGGCAATCGTGAGGGGAACGCCCATGACTACAGGACAGGTAATGGCAGTTGTCTGCCTGTGCGGTTTGGCCATGGCCGCGTCGGCGGCGGATATCGTGCCGCTCGATACGCGGGCCGTTGCTGACACACAAGCCCGCTACCCGACGGCGATGATCGGCAAGGACACACCGGCGTTCGATGGCAGCTATTTCCAACTTGGCCAGTACGACTCGGACGATCGTGTTTTCCACGTCGGCCTGTGGGAATCCGGGCCTGGCACGCTCGTCACCGCTAGCTATCCGAATGACGAATATTGCCTGGTGCTCGAGGGCAAGCTCACCGTCATCAATCAGAACGGCAGCCACGCCGAATTCAAGCCCGGTGACAGCTTCGTCATCCCCAAGGGCTGGGCGGGCACCTGGCGCATGACGACGCGCTTCAAGAAACAGTTCGTCGCGTTCAAACCCAAATGACAAGCGTCAGCCAGCGTCACATCAGTCGTTGTTATCGACTGCTTAAAACTTATCAAGGAAGCGTTCCATGCCCGAATTAATTCTGCACCAATATCCGCAATCGCATTTCGCCGAAAAGATCCGGCGCATGCTCGCGTACAAGAAAGTGCCATGGCGGGCTGTGGAGCAGCCCTTCATGATGCCGAAGCCCGATTTGTTGCCGCTGACCGGCGGCAATCGGCGCATCCCGGTGCTGCAGATGGGCGCCGATCTCTACTGCGATTCGGCACTGATCGCGCGTCACATCGAAGCACTGCATCCGACCCCGGTCTGCATTGCGGCTGAGCACGCGGGCTTGATCGGGATCATCGAAGCGTGGGCGGCGCAGGTATTGATGTTTCAAGCCTTGAGTCCGACTTTCGTCGAATTGATGCCCTATCTGCCGCCGGAATTCCTGGTCGACAGGGCGGCGATGTCACCGCGCCTCAGCAAGGACGCCATCGTCTCCGGTGCGCCGCATGCGCTCGACCAGGCGGGCATGTCACTCGACTATCTCGACACGCAGCTGCGTGCTCGCCCCTACCTGCTCGGGCAGACGTTCTCGCTTGCTGATGCCTGTTGTTTCTTTCCGCTGTGGTTGTTCAAGAACAGTCCGGTGCTTTTCGCTCACATTGAGGCGCGTCCGTCGGTTGCGGCTTGGTTTGCGCGCATCGAAGCCTTCGGACCCGGCGAAGTAGTGCCGATGGATGCGCCCGAGGCGTTGGCCATCGCGCGCGATACTGAGCCCGCCACGCTCTCGGACGCCGGTGCGATCCGTGTCAACGACATCGGTGTCGGCGATGAAGTCGCGGTCACAGCCGATGATTATGGTGACGAAGAAAGCTGCGGCACCGTGACGCGGCTGACGGCGCAGGTCATATCGATTCGCCGCAAGGATCCGGCGCTCGGCAATCTGGCGGTGCACTTCCCGCGTGCCGGCTATCGCCTGAGAAAATTGTAAGGGCGACCCGCTCATCGGACTATGAGGAATCAAGCGATGCCGGCGCTGCGAACTGCCTACCGTGTCTGCCCCTTCTGTGAAGCTACGTGCGGGCTGGCGCTCGAGATTGAGGACCAAACGATAGTTGCCGTGCGCGGTGATCGAGACGATGTCTTCTCGCGCGGCTTCATCTGTCCTAAGGCGCACGCGGTTAAGGAGATGTACCACGATCCTGATCGTCTGACCGAGCCTATGCGTCGCACCGCAACCGGCTGGCAGGCGATCTCGTGGGAGGCCGCTTTTGCGGAGATCGCACAACGCCTTGGCGCGATACGCTCAGAGCACGGTAATGACGCCGTCGGCGTCTCGGCCGGTAATCCCTTCGTGGTTCATGATCCGGCCTTCCTGTATCTGCCGGTGCTGGCGCAGGCGCTCGCTACGCGCAACATCTTCAATCCCGCGTCCGTCGATACCCTGCCGAAGGATATCCAGACCGGGCTCGTGTTTGGCGGTTGGCTACCGGTCCTGAGCGTGGCGATTGCGGACATCGATCGCACCGACTACCTGCTGGTCATCGGCGCCAATCCTGTGATTTCCCATGGCAGCCTGATGACCATGCCGAACGCGCCCTGCAGGATCCGTAACGTCATTAAGCGCGGCGGTAAGGTGGTAGTCATCGACCCGCGCCGCACCGAGACGGCGAAGCTGGCGAGTGAACATCA
>JANMJF010000309.1:0-14768 GCA_031371245.1 Pseudomonadota bacterium
GACGCGGATCACGAGCTGGATACCGAGCTTCTCGAATTGTTTGCGGTACCAGTTGAGTTGTGCCTTGCCGCTCGGCAGGCCACTGATCGCCTCGTAATACAGCGTCAGGGGCTGGCCGCTGACAGCGTCGCGCCCGTCGGGATAGCCGGCCTCGCGCAATAACGCGCGGGCCTCGTCGAGGCTGCGCCGTGCGGCGTGCCCTGAGCGCCATTCGTAGACGTACGGATTGATACCTAGCTGACCGGCCCGATAGCCGAATATCTCCGGCGGAATCGGACCATTGGCGGGCACGCCGCGGCCGTTGCGGAAAATTGAAATCATTTCCTCGAAATCCACCGCAATCGAAATAGCCCGACGCAGCAGCCGCGCGCGCTCTGTATCGCCGCCCACGACCGCGTCAGTCATGTTGAAGCCCATGTAGACGGTCGCCTGCTCTACCGCTGTGACGAGCTTGACCCCTTTCTCACGCATGCTGGGCGTAAGCTCCGCCTCACCTTTAACGCCGAATTGAATAGCCTGGTCGAAACTGTCAGTCAGCACCTCGGCAACGTCGAAGTAACCCTGTAGAAATTTGCTCCACTGCGGAATCTCTTCCTTCTCCAGACTGTAGTAAGCAACATCAATAAAAGGCATGGTCTGACCCGCCATGCGCAACAGACCGGCCACCGTATCGCCCGGCGCGCCGCGCTCAGGATAGGGCTCACCGCGAAAATTCGGATTGCGCTCCAACACCATGCGGCGGTTGGGATTGTTCTCGGCCAGCATGTAGGGGCCGGTACCGACAGGAAACCAGTCAAGCGTGAAATTACGTTCACTCATGCCTGGCTGGCCGTAGAAGCGGTCGGCCTCCCACGGCACCGGCGCAAAGAAAGGCATCGCCAGCCAATAGCGAAACTGCGGATATTTTTCCGTGAGACGGATTTCGAAGGTATAGCGATCGATGACCTGCGCCCCTTCCAACTCGTATTTACGCAGGTCGACGAAACCGCGATTATCCGCTTCACTGTTACGCAGATTTTCACCTAGTGCTGCCAGCCCCTTGATGTATTTCCCCATCAAGCCCGCCACTGGCGAATGCAAGTGCGGGTGCGCGAGCCGCTTGATTTCGTAAACGTAGTCATCAGCGATCAGTTCGCGCGTGCCGGTCTCGGCAAAGTCCGCCAGCGTGGCATGGGCAGCGATGTCGATGGGACGCAGATCGTGATACCGATAGCTGCCATCCGCCCGCTGCGCGAACGCCGGGTGTGGCTGATAGCGGATGCCGCGTTTCAGCGTAATGCGATACACCGCTTCTGCGACCGCTTCGGCCGGACCATCGGGCGGCAGAAGCTCGCCGTCTTTGTCGTAGTAGCGAGGTTCAGGCAAGGCCGTCGCCGTCAACGGTACCAACTGATAGGGTCGCTTCAGAAAATGATATTGCAGCACGGGCTCGTAGATCTGGCCGGTGAACTGCGCCTCGCTTTCGCTATAGGAGGACGCTGGGTCGAGATGCTTGGGCCGTTCAGCGAAGGCGCCATGGAAAACCGCGCGCCCAGCGTCGTCGACAGCATAGGGATCATTCCAGGGTTGCTTGCCAAAGCTCGCGATGATCACAACCAACAGCGCGAGACAGACTAAGGCCAACGCGGCTGATGACGGGAATCGCATGTTCGCGTGCTCAAATGCGCTGCGGGATTATAAACTCAGTCGGGACACTGTACACTTTGCCTGCCCCGCGCGGGGCCCACGACAACCAGCCAGCAAGGTAGTCAGACCATGGGAATTCTGCAAGGTAAACGCGCCCTCATCGTCGGCGTCGCGAGCAACAAATCGATCGCGTGGGGCGTGGCCAAGGCCATGCATCGTGAAGGCGCCGAACTCGCATTCACTTTTCAGAACGAGCGGCTGCAATCGCGAGTCGAAGACTTTGCCGCCGAACTCGGCTCGGAAATCACCGTGCCATGCGATGTACAGAACGACCAGGAAATCCAGGCCGTGTTCAATCACATTGACGATTACTGGAATCATCTCGACATCCTGGTCCATTCCGTTGCTTTCGCGCCGCGCGAGGAATTGCAGGGCGGTTACCTCGACAGTGTGACGCGTGAAGGCTTCCGCATCGCCCACGAAATCAGCTCCTATAGCTTCGCCGCGCTGGGTAATGCAGCACGTCCGCTCATGAAAGGGCGCAATGGTGCGATGCTGACGCTCAGCTATCTCGGCGCGGTACGCACCATGCCTAGTTACAACGTCATGGGCCTGGCCAAAGCCAGCCTCGAAGCCAACGTCCGATACATGGCAGAGAGCCTCGGCCCAGAAGGTACGCGGGTCAACGCGGTGTCAGCCGGCCCGATCCGCACGCTCGCGGCATCGGGTATCAAAGACATGCGTAAGTTCCTGACCTATGTCGAGAACACCGCACCGCTGCGTCGGAATGTCACCATCGATGAGGTCGGCAATGCTGCGGCCTTCCTGTGCTCGGATATGGCCTCTGCCATCACTGGCGAGATTACCTACGTCGATTGCGGCTACAACATCATGGGCATGGGCGGCCTATAAGGTGCCGCCCCGCACCTTCGCCTAGAGATTCTTCTCGATAATCTTGACGTCACTGGCGGCGCGAACTGCCGCAACAAACTCGCTCCACGCCGCGCCGATACGGCCCTTGACCAAGTCTTTTTGCACCGTAGCAACATCGCCGCGTGCGATTTCGCTGTCGGCCGGCACTACCACATTGGCGACCCGGATGATCGCGTAGTCGGTGTTGCCGATCGGAATGTCGGTGTACTGGGGCTCGTTGCCCGACGCTTCGACGCCGAAAGCAGCACGCAGGACGGCGCGATTGACGTTACTGGATTCACGACTTGCGCCTTCTTCTTGTTGCCAGCCAAAGCCGTGGCCCTTGACCAGTTCGGTAACCGTTTCACCCTTGCGCAAACGCTCGATCAATTCCTTGCCCAGCGCTTCGGTCAATTGGCGACGACGACTATTACGCACCGCATCCTCGACCTGCACTTTGACTTCGGCCAATGCCGCAATGGCTGATGGGACGTGTTCGACCACGCGCAGCGCGACGACACGATTTTGAGGTAGCTCAACCGGCGCGCTGTTTATGCCTTCGTTCAACACCTCGGCAGTAAACACTTCGGCCGCCGCCTTGTCCGAGAACTTCTCGGCCAATTCGGCCTTCGTCAACACCTCGGTCTTAGCGGTGGTGAGCCCCAGCGTTGCCGCTGCTACGTTCAAGCTGTCGGAATTTTCGTAGACCAGATTCGAGAACTGCTCGGACTGCTCAAAAAATACTTTCTGTGCTTCGGCATTGCGGTAGGCCACTTCGACTTCCGCTTTGACCTTATCGAAGGGCTGCAAACCACCGACTCTGATCTCTTTGAGCTTGATGATGTGCCAACCGAATTTGGTACGCACCGGCTGGCTGATTTCGCCGGCTTTCAGCTTGAACGCGACCTCTTCGATTTCGGGCGCCATTACACCCCGTGCGAAAAAGCCGGTAGACCCACCTTCCGCCTTGGAGCCGACGTCATCCGACAACGCTTGCGCAAGCTTCTCGAAATTCTCACCGGCACTAGCTCGCTTCAGAATATCCTTGATCTTGGTCTCGGCACTCGTCACCGCCGCAGCGTCGGCGTCCTGCGAAACTTGCACAAGGATGTGATTAGCGTTGCGTTCTTCGGCCAGCGTATAGGCAGCCTGATTGGCGTCGTAATACTGACGCAGTTTGTCGTCGTTGATGTCGACCTTGGCGGCCAGCGCGGCAGCAGAGATTTCCAGATACTCGACACTGGCTTTCTCGGGTCTACGGTAGTCTTCCTGGTGCGCTTCATAATAGGCGGCGGTCTCCGCCTCGCTCACCGTTACCTGCTTTTCGACTTCTGCTGCGGGAATGACCGCATAACCGATGTCTCGCTTTTGCTTGCGCAGGGCGGCGATTTTCTGAGCTTCTTCGCGGGTCACGAACTCCGAGGCGGCGACGCCGTTACGCAGTTGCGATTTAGCCATGTCGCCACGCAGTTGCTGCTCGAAACCGAGCTGCGAAAAGCCCAAAGCGCTGACCCGTTGTTCGTAGAGCGCCCGAGAAAAGCCCTTTTCATCTTGAAAGGCCGGAATTTCCAACAATTGTTGCGCAACTTGGGCATTGGTTACGCGCACGCGCGAGTCGCTGATCAAGCGGGCCAGCACCCGATCGTTGATCAACTCGTCGAGGGCCTTGGTCTTGACCTCCGGCTTATCCCAATCAGCGGGATTAAAGGCCTCACCAAGCATGGATTCGGCCTGGCGCCGAAAACGCTGCAGGGCCTTCTGAAATTCCTCGATCGGGATTTCGTCACCATCGACTGTGGCGACGATCACGCGTTTTGCCGCGTTGATGTAACTCTCCACGCCCCACAGGATGAAGGTCAGCGAAATTAGGCCAACAATAATTGCGACGATCAGGCCTTGCGTTCTATCGCGTATCGTTTGCAGCATGCGGGGAACCTCTGCTCAGGACCGAAGAGAGAATTTTTCGGTTCATGAAAAGCAACGGGCGCACCAAATGGCGCGCCCGGCTTTATATTCCATCGAAATTGGCGGAGTGGACGGGACTCGAACCCGCGACCCCCGGCGTGACAGGCCGGTATTCTAACCAACTGAACTACCACTCCGATGGCTTGCGCTGGTGGGTGCTGAGGGGATCGAACCCACGACCTTCGCCTTGTAAGGGCGACGCTCTCCCAGCTGAGCTAAGCACCCAGATCCGCGCTCTGGGAAGCGCGTCAGTTTACGGCATCCTTTAGGGCTTTGCCAGGTTTGAAACCAGGAACCTTTGACGCTTTGATCTGGATAGTCGCCCCAGTCTGCGGGTTGCGGCCAGCGCGTGCCGCGCGGCTACGCACGACGAAAGTACCAAAGCCAACTAGGCTCACCTGTTCTTCCTTCTTGAGTGCCGCACAGATATTGTCGAAGACCGCATCAACGGCATGGGCTGCAGAAGCTTTAGTAATGTCTGCGGCAAGCGCGACGGCGTCGATCAGTTCTGCCTTGTTCATGGAGCTATCCCCTTAATCCCTGCGCGGTGATTGTTCAGCTGCGGCGAATGAGCTGCGCGCTGATGATTCTTGTATGTGGTGAATTGTTTACCCAAGCGGGTGCGCGGCCGTTATACCAAGCACCCCTAGAGGCGTCAAGCAAGCCGGATCGATCGCAACCCGGCGTGTGACGCGAGCATCAGTGCCGTCGCAAAACGTCCCCGTCATCTTCACTGGCCGACGTGTCCTTTGATGGTGGTGCCGCAGTCGCTCCTTCAACGATCGGTAATGGCTCGGGCGTACGCAACAAAGCAATCTCGAATACCTCGTCTATCCACCGCACCGGCTTTATGTCGAGCTCTTGTTGAATGTTCGGCGGAATCTCACTCAACTCGCGTTCATTCTCCTTCGGTATCACAACCTGCTTGATACCACCACGTATCGCTGCGAGAAGCTTCTCCTTCAATCCGCCGATCGGTAACACTTCGCCACGCAACGTGATCTCACCAGTCATAGCGACGCTGGCCTTGACCGGGATACCTGTCAAGGCGGACACCATTGCCGTGCACATGCCGACCCCAGCACTCGGACCGTCCTTAGGCGTCGCACCTTCGGGAACATGAAAATGCACGTCATTGGTTGCGTAGAAATCCGGCACAATTCCAAGCGAACGAGCGCGGCTGCGCACCACGGTCATCGCAGCCTTGATCGACTCCTGCATTACGTCACCAAGACGGCCGGTGTAGATCTCCTTGCCCTTGCCTGGAACGACTACGGCTTCAATAGTGAGCAAATCGCCACCGGTTTCGGTCCAGGCTAGACCGGTGACTTGTCCGACACGATCCTCTGCCTCGGCGAGGCCGTAGCGGAATTTCTTCACGCCCAGAAATTTTTCTAAAACCTTAGGTGTGACAGTAACCGACTTAATCGACGGCTTCTGCAGGATGCCCTTCACAACTTTGCGGCAGACTGTCGCCATCTCACGTTCGAGATTGCGCACACCCGCCTCCCGCGTGTAAAAACGGATGACATCGCGGATTGCCGCCTCTGAAATCTTGATCTCGTCGAGTTTTAGGCCTGCGTTCCCAATCTGCTTCGGAACCAGATATTTCTGCGCGATGTTGACCTTTTCGTCTTCCGTATAGCCGGAAATCCGAATCACTTCCATGCGGTCGAGTAATGGCGCAGGAATATTCAGGCTATTGGCAGTAGTGATGAACATCACTTCGGACAGGTCGTAGTCGACTTCCAGATAGTGATCGTTGAACGAATTGTTTTGTTCGGGATCCAGTACCTCCAGCAATGCGGAGGCCGGATCGCCGCGAAAATCCATCGCCATCTTGTCGACTTCGTCGAGCAGGAACAATGGATTGCGGGTGCCTACTTTTGCCATGTTCTGCAGGATCTTGCCAGGCAAAGAACCAACGTAGGTACGACGATGACCGCGAATCTCGGCTTCGTCGCGTACGCCACCAAGTGACATACGCACGAACTTGCGACTGGTGGCACGCGCAATTGAACGCCCCAACGACGTCTTACCCACGCCAGGCGGTCCGACCAGACACAAAATCGGGCCTTTCATCTTGTTCACCCGCAGTTGCACGGCAAGATATTCCAGAATTCGCTCTTTGACCTTTTCGAGACCAAAATGATCCGATTCGAGAATTTCCTCGGCGCGATTCAGATCGCGGCTGGTCTTGGAGCGTTTTTTCCACGGTACCGAAACTATCCAGTCTAAATAGTTCCTCACCACGGTGGCCTCGGCGGACATTGGCGACATCATGCGCAGCTTCTTAAGCTCGGCCTCGGCCTTCTCCCGTGCCTCCTTGGGCATGCCGGCCCGCGCAATCTTTTTCGTCAACTCGTCGAATTCGTTGACGCCGTCCTCGCTCTGTCCGAGCTCGTTCTGAATCGCCTTCATCTGTTCATTCAGGTAGTACTCGCGCTGACTCTTCTCCATTTGCTTTTTGACGCGTCCACGCAAGCGCTTCTCGACCTGTAACAGATCGATTTCGGACTCCATTAGATGGATCAGATGTTCGAGGCGCTCGCGCAGTGGGATCGTTTCGAGGATCTCCTGCTTGTCCTGAATCTTGATCGCCATGTGCGCAGCGATAGTGTCGGCGAGCCGCGACGGGTCGTCGATGCTGGACAACGAGGAAATAATCTCGGGTGGCACCTTCTTGTTGAGCTTCACGTACTGCTCGAACTGTGTCATCAGAGAACGGCTAAGGACCTCGGCTTCACGACCGCTGACCTCCTCCGCCTCGATCATTTCGCAACGCACCGCATAAAGATCGTCAGTTTCGACGAATGCCTCGATACGAGCCCTCTGCACGCCTTCGACAAGTACCTTGATCGTGCCGTCCGGCAACTTCAGCAGCTGCAGGATATTCGACACCGTACCGACAGTGTGAATGTCGGCCGGTTGCGGGTTGTCATCACCGGCGCTCTTCTGCGCAACGAGCAGTATCTGCTTGCCATCCTCCATAGCGCGTTCCAATGCGCGAATCGACTTCTCGCGGCCGACGAATAACGGAATGACCATGTGCGGATAAACGACGACATCGCGCAATGGCAAAACCGCGAGCACATTACTTAGATCGGTCATGGTCAAGAGCTCCTGCGGATACCAGCCGCAGCGAGGCCGCCGCGGGTTGGCACTGAATGTAAGGGAGCCGGCAGCAGTGATGCCCCGTGCAGATAGGTCGGATGAGAGTTGCAGAGCGCCCAACGGGCGTGCGATTGCGCCAGTTTCGCCAACACAGTGGGGCTCGGTTTAATCGGGCGCCGCCTTGGAAATTTCCGGGCTTTCGTAAATGACGAGGGGTTTCGACTCACCCTTGATCGAGCCTTCGTCTACTACCACCTTGGTGGCGTTCTTGAGCGATGGTAGTTCGTACATGGTGTCGAGCAAGCTCTGTTCTAGTATCGAACGCAAACCGCGTGCGCCCGTCTTGCGCTCGACCGCCCGTTGCGCGACAGCTCGCAAAGCATCTTCGCGAAACTCAAGAGCACAAGACTCCATTTCAAACAGCTTACCGTACTGTTTGGTCAGCGCATTCTTTGGCTCGGTCAAGATCTGGATCAATTGTTCCTCGTCCAGCTCATCGAGAACGGCAAGCACCGGCAAGCGCCCGACAAATTCCGGAATAAGACCATATTTGATCAAATCCTCCGGCTCGACCTGATGCAGCAGCTCGCCGGCAGTCTTCTTGTCGTTCTTGCTCTTGACCTCGGCGGAGAAGCCAATACCACCCTTCTCCGAGCGGTCGCGAATAATTTTATCTAACCCGGCGAAAGCGCCACCACAGATGAATAAGATGTTGGAGGTGTCGACCTGCAGGAACTCCTGCTGGGGATGTTTGCGTCCGCCTTGGGGCGGCACCGACGCCACTGTGCCCTCGATAAGTTTAAGCAGCGCCTGTTGGACACCTTCGCCGGAAACGTCGCGTGTAATGGACGGGTTATCCGACTTGCGTGAAATCTTGTCGATTTCGTCGATATAGACGATGCCGGTCTGCGCTTTCTCAACGTCGTAATCGCACTTCTGCAGCAGCTTCTGAATGATGTTCTCGACATCCTCGCCAACGTAGCCCGCTTCGGTCAGCGTGGTCGCATCGGCGATGGTAAAGGGTACATTGAGCAAGCGCGCAAGTGTTTCGGCCAGCAGGGTCTTGCCGCTGCCCGTAGGTCCGACCATCAATACATTGCTCTTGGCCAGTTCAACGTCATTCTGTTTGACGCGAGTTTCGAGGCGCTTATAGTGATTGTAGACCGCCACCGCCAGGATCTTCTTGGCGTGGCTCTGTCCGATCACATATTCGTCGAGAATATTATTGATTTCGCGCGGGATCGGCAGTTTATTGCCGTGGCCACCCGGACTCTTTTCCTGAATTTCTTCGCGGATAATGTCGTTGCAAAGCTCAACGCACTCATCGCAGATGAACACCGACGGACCGGCGATCAGTTTGCGGACCTCATGTTGGCTCTTGCCGCAAAACGAGCAGTACAGCAGCCGATCGCCGTCGCTCTTGGAGTTCTTGCCGTCGCTCATTCAAGTACTACCTCGAAGATGGACCCTTGGCGTCCGATTTATCGCCGCCCATGAGTTCCCGTTTGGCCAATACCGAATCAATGATGCCATAAATTGCCGCTTCGTCAGCGCTCATGAAGTGGTCACGATCGGTATCAGCTGCAATCTTTTCGAGCGGTTGGCCGGTATGGAACGCAAGGATATCGTTCAGACGATCGCGCGCCTTTAAGATTTCCCGCGCATGGATATCGAAATCCGATGCCTGCCCTTGAAAGCCACCAAGCGGCTGGTGGATCATGACGCGCGAATGCCGCAGGCAGTAGCGTTTCTTTGCTGCGCCGCCGGCCAAAAGCAGTGCCCCCATGCTGGCTGCCTGACCGATGCACATAGTGCTTACGTCCGGCTTGATGAACTGCATGGTGTCGTAGATGGCTAGACCCGCAGATACCGAGCCGCCAGGCGAATTGATGTACAGGTGGATGTCCTTGTCGGGATTCTCCGATTCCAGGAACAATAGTTGCGCCACGATCAGATTCGCTACGTAGTCCTCGACCGGGCCAACCAGAAAAATCACGCGCTCCTTCAACAGGCGCGAGTAAATGTCGTAAGCGCGTTCGCCCCGCGCAGACTGTTCGACCACCATTGGCACGAGATTGAGTGCCTGCGGACTGCTGACGCCCATGGGAAAATCGGAATGTTCTATCGACATCAGGTACTTGCCTCGGTCGTGGTGTCAGTCTGCACCGGATTCATCAAAGCGTCAAACGCGACCGACTGTTCGATAACTTGCGCGCTGCCGGCGATCCAATTCACCGCTTCGTCTTCCAGGCACATGCCTTCGATCTGCTGAAGTTGTTGTGGATTCTCGTAGTACCACTTGACCACCGCAGCCGGATCCTCGTAACTCGCGGCCATACCTTCAATCGTCTGGCGTACCTTGGTCGCATCAGCTTTGAGCTGCGCCTGTTTGACGATTTCGGCCATAACCAAGCCAAGCTTGACCCGCTTGTGAGCCTGGGCCAAAACCGAATTCTCAAATTCGGCAATGGCGTCGCTCGGATTGAGGCCGCGCATCGCCATCTCGCGCGCCACCTGTTGGCGTAAGCGCTGGGCTTCGGACTGGATCAAACTGCTCGGCAGTTCGAAGTCATTTGCGGCCGCGACCTTGTTCATCACCTCAGCGGTGAACTGCTGACGCAGGGCCCGTTCACGTTCTTTTTCCATGTTCTGTCGAACTTCTACGCGAAACGCTTCAACACCGCCTTCTTTGACACCGAATTTCTCGATGAACGAATCGCCGATCTCAGGCAACAGGGATTCTGACACCTTATTGACGGTAATCTCGAATCGCACTGGCTTGCCTGCCAAATCGGTATTGCGGTACTCATCCGGGAAACGCAGGTCGAGCGACGCCTTGTCACCTGCGGCCTTGCCGAGCAGCCCAGCCTCGAACCCTTCGATCATCGTTCCGCTACCGAGCTGGATCGTGAAATTCTCACCGGTGCCACCTTCAAACTGCACGCCTTCGATGGTGCCTGCGAAGTCGATGCTCAACTGGTCGCCAGCGGCGGCAAACCGCTCGACTGCCAGCCACTCTTTGTTCTGCTCACGCAGTTTCTCGATCATGGTATCGACGTCGGCGTCACCGATATCACAGATTCTGCGCACTAGTTGCAGCTGGTCGATGGGCGCAAGTTCAATTTGCGGAAAAACTTCGAACACGGCGGTGTAGCGCAACCCGCTACCTTGCGCGTTTTCCACTTTGTCGATGACCGGCTGGCCGGCAGGGCGCAGGTCTTCCTTGTTCATGGCCTCGCCGAAGCTACTCTGCAATATTTCACCGACCACTTCGTCACGCACTCGCGATCCGAATTGCTGGCGAACGACCTTAAGTGGTGCTTTGCCCTGCCGAAAGCCAGGGATACGAGCGGTTTTTAACAGTTTGTCGAGGCGCGCCTGCACTTCGTTGGCAATGCGCTCTTCGGGGACCTCTACGGTCAAACGGCGCTCAAGCGTGGTCGATTTTTCTACAGATATGTGCATGTGAAGCAAATTGCCGATAAGCATGTCGATACCGCGAGCGGGCATCGGCGCGCCTGCGGCGTTAAACACTACGTTGCATAATTGGTGCGAAAGGAGAGACTCGAACTCTCACGGGTTGCCCCACTGGCACCTAAAACCAGCGCGTCTACCGATTCCGCCACTTTCGCCCTGCCTAGTACATCGGTCGCGGCGACGGTCACGACGGTGAGCTCCATAGCGGCCGTTGCCGGCAAGATCTTACCCGGGAAGCGGGCCACTTGGGCCCGGCTGGGAGCGGCAGCGATCGATGTGCGCCAGTATTATAGGAGCAGCAATGGCGACTTGATAGCCCTGCTGCGGGCCTGTGGAGCAGCCCGACTGATATACTCGGATAGGTCCGGGTGATAGAAGAAATTTGTTTATTTTTAGGAGGATACGCCAAATGAAAAAATTCATGACCGGATGCGTTCTGCTGTTTTCGCTGGCCGCTTTAACGGCCTGGGGAGCGGTAACTGTCGTCGAGTGTGTCGATGCCGGGGGCAATACTTCGTTCCGAGACAAATGCCCGCCGGGAACAACCAAAGCCGGTCACAAAGTACTGTTGGGCGTTTCGCCCACTAAGGCCAAGAGCACCAGAGAAATTACGACGGACAACCCGGTCGTGCTGTATAGCGTTCCGAATTGCGACGCTTGCGACTTGGTGCGCAACGCGCTGAGTACTCGCAGTACGCCTTTCAACGAAAAAAACGTGCAGGACGATGCCGCCAGTCAAAACGAACTCAAGAGCAAGACCGGCAATCTGACCGTGCCTTCCGTGCTCATCGGCGCTACGGTGCTGACGGGTTACAACCGTTCGGCGCTCGACAGTGCGCTCAACCAGGCTGGCTATCCGCGACCCGACGCGGCCGCCGTACCTGGCACACCGCCGCCGGAAGCTCAGTGACTCGGCCCTGACCCGACCCAGAGGCCTGCCATGTTCGAGATCTCCGAAGACGCCGAAGAAGCTTTCTATGCGGCCTTCAGCGTCGGCAGTCTCGACGACATGATGCAGGTCTGGGCGCCTGACAACAGCATCATCTGCATCCACCCAGGCGGACCACGCCTCGCCGGGGTGCGCGATATCCGCCGCAGCTGGGCGCAGATTTTCCAGGATTCCATGCCGCGGACCTTCACCTTGCGAGGGCGCATCGTCAGTGGCGAAGGTGCGCAGCGCATCCATCTGCTGGAGGAAAACATCCGCGTGCCCGGCACAACATTCGTCGCCCCCCCGGTGCTTGCGACCAACATCTACCGGCGCTTGTCGCAAGGCTGGCGCATGGTAATGCACCACGCCAGTGTGGCTCCGACCAGCCTGAGCCAGACCGACCCGAGCGCTGCGCGCCAAGGCACGCCCAATCCACGTCTGCACTAATCTGCGCGACACGGCGCCAGTATTAAAGTAAGTCCGCACTGTGGCCGCTTCTGGTCCGACAGCTAGGCTGACGGAGCGCACGTGGCAAGACCCCATAAACAAGTATTGCCGGAACGTATTGGGCGCTATGGCATTAAACGTCTGCTCGGCCAGGGCGGCGAAGGTGTGGTCTTGCTCGCACACGACAGCGAGCTCGATCGCCACGTTGCGCTCAAGCTGCTGAAACCGACCGCAACCACGAACGAGGGCGTACTCGCCGGCGAAGCACGTATCGTCAGCCGCCTCCAGCATCCGAACATCGTGACCCTGCACGACATCGGCACCTACCATTACATGAGCTATCTGGTGTTCGAATTCATCGATGGCGAATGTTTACGCGCCCGCATCGACCGCAGCGGCGCCATCCCGATTGCCGATGCGGTGGTGTTGATGAGCCAGATTCTGGCCGGCGTGGCCTACTTGCACGAACACCACATCGTGCATCGAGATTTGAGCCCGTCGAACATCTTGCTGACCGCAGACGGCGTGCCCAAGGTGACAGATTTCGGGCTGTCTGTGCTGAGGCAAACCCAGCAACCGCACGAAGAAGTGGCGGGTACATTGCGCTATATGTCACCTGAGCCATTCGCGCATCTATGCGGCGGCTCACATTCCGACGTATTCACGCTCGCCAGCATCTTCTTCGAGATGCTGACCGGACGTCGGCGCTTCGATCAAGCCTCGCCCGGCGCGATCATTGAGGCCATCCTGAACGAAGCAGCCATAGAGCGCGAAGCGCTCGGCATGGCCATCGATGACAAAATTCTGGAGGTTCTGACTGCCGCATCGGCCCGCGATCCGGCGCTACGCTATCGTCACGCACGCGCCATGAAGAATGCTCTGGATCAATATCGATTGCCGCGCGCAAGTAATGAAGAGATCGTGCACGCTGAGCATGGCACGGTCGATTTTCTTATGCGCCGCATGGCGGTGAAGCGCGGCTTTTCTGCGCTATCACAGCACATCAACGAACTGCTGGATATTACCGCCGAGCAATCGCTCGCACCCGCGAGCCGGCTGGTGAACATCATCGCCAAAGACATCACGCTGACCCAGCGCGTCCTGACCATGGCCAACTCCGCCTTTTATGGCAAGACCGAGATTTCCGGACTGGCGCGCGCAGTATCGTTGCTCGGCATCGAACAGGTACGCATGTGCGTTACCAGTGCGCTGCTCGAAAACGAATTCGAACTCGGTAGTCTCGAACTCCGTGATGCGCTGTTGCAATCCTTTCATAGTGCAGTTCTGGCGCGTGCGCTGGCCCCTGCCTGCGGCGTCGCCAATCGCGCCGATGCTTTCACCTGCGGGCTGTTCAATCAGCTTGGTCGCACCCTCACCATTCATTACTTTCCCGATGAATTCAGCGCGATCCAACAGCGCACGGCGCGCTTGCATAGCGATGAACTCACCGAGTCGCGAGCGGTGCTGGGGGTGGCATACCACGAAATTGGTGTAGGTGTTGGCACGCGCTGGAAATTCTCAGACGCCATCATCGCCGCCATGCGCCCCTTGTCTCGCGGCGCCTTGGTCGCCGCGACCTCTAACCACGAACAACTGCAGTTTTGTGCAGCCTTCGCCAACGCTGTGAGTCGCATTGTCGCTGAAGACACCGATGCTCGGGAGCGGGAGACGGTGCTATCCGCACTGCTCGAACGCGCGAGTGATGTCGTGACGATTTCGCCGGTGGATCTTAACGAGGCGCTGTCGGAAGTCGCGCAGTTAACGCTGCACTATTCACGCCTGCTCAAGATCAAGCCGGAACAGGGCTCGGCCTGCCAACGCTTGACACAATGCCGCGCTCTCGCCGGCGCAGCATGAACAGCCATCTCGACGTTCCTGCCATGCCGCGCCAAGACTGCTATCGCGTTATCAGATTAGGGGCACCGCTCAGCCAGGAACAAGACGAGAAAGATGGCGCGACTGGCGCCCGGCGCAGAATTGTAATTCGAGTACGAGAAGATGGCGGCGCGGCGCGACAGTCAGGATGAACTTCCAAGCACCGAAAAATGGTGGGCCGTGTAGGAATCGAACCTACAACCAACTGATTAAGAGTCAGCTGCTCTACCAATTGAGCTAACGGCCCTTCGCTGGATTGGGGTGGACGATGGGGATCGAACCCACGACCACAGGAATCACAATCCTGCGCTCTACCAACTGTGCTACGTCCACCATTGAAGCAAAAAGCAGAAAGGACACGGCTCGCACCCGTCTCGGGTGCCGACTCGGCTAAGCCGGCCACTGCGACCTTTCGGCTTGC